>RFSG01000110.1 GCA_009924095.1 Sphingobacteriia bacterium | reverse complement strand
TGCCGGATTTTTTTTGAAATCAGGAATTGAAGCATAAGGCTTATTCCCATTACCAATAAACAGCCTAATAAATTTAGCCATAAAAATGCCATTACATCCGAGAGGTAACAAAGGATAACAATAACTTCGGTTATAATCGCAGCCATAAACACTGCTCTGGCTTGAACCCATTTTAGAAAAAAGGCAGTTAAAAAAATACCGAGAATAGTTCCATAAAATAATGAGCCTAATACATTCACTGCTTCAATCATACTTCCCAAGGCATTGGCAAACATTGCTACTCCTATAGCAACAACACCCCATAATACGGTTAACCATTTAGAGGTGTTTACATAATGCCCTTCAGTTCCCCGGGTATGCAATAACCTTTTATATAAATCAATTACTGAGGTAGAACTTAATGCATTTAATTCAGCAGCAGTTGAACTCCAGGAGGCACAAAAAATAACCGATATTAATAAGCCTATTAATCCTTCCGGTAAATAATGGATTACAAAATTCAGAAATATGTAATTTGTATCTTGTATATCAGCTGTAGGGGTGGTTTTTTTTAACAAATCCTTGGTTTGTTGATGCACATTTTTTTCTGTTATTTTTAATGCTTTTAATTGAATTTTAGCTGCTTCATCAGTAGGATTTCCGATTAATATTCGAGCCTGTACTTGTTTATATTTATCTATCCTTTCCTGACGATTTTCTAATTGTTGCCATTCCTGGGTATATAATCCTGTATTTTTTGCTTTCAGTAAAGCAGCCTCATTAAAAAATAAAGGGGTAGGATAAAAATGATAAAAGCTTACCAATAATGCGCCAATTAATAAGATTAAAAATTGCATAGGAATTTTAACGGCCCCGGTTAATAATAATCCTCTTCGACTGACTGATATACTTTTTCCGCTTAAATATCTTCCTACCTGAGATTGATCTGTTCCAAAATAAGATAATGCCAGAAAAAACCCTCCAATTAATCCACTCCAAATATTATATTTATCATTAAAATTAATATCAGTGGTAATGGTATTTAAATTTCCGGTTTGTGCGGATATTTTTAACGCATCCCAAAATCCTATTTCATCCGGCAATAAATTGATTACCATACATCCCGCTATCGCCATTCCTGCTGCATTTGAGTATAGGATACTGCTTTGGTTCCGCCTGCTACAGTATAAATAATTACCAATCCCCCCATTACTAAATTGGTGAGATAAATATTCCATCCCAATAAAGTAGATAAAATTAATGCTGGTGCATAAATGGTTAATCCAGCCGACATACCTCGTTGAATTAAAAACAAAGAAGCGGTTAAGGCTCTTGTATTAACATCAAAACGTTGTTCTAAATATTGATAGGCAGTGAATATATTTAATCGTTTAAATTTGGGTAAGAAATAAGCTGAAACGACAATTAATGCTAGGGGCATTCCGAAATAAAATTGCACAAATCGCATTCCATCCGTATAGGCTTGTCCAGGTGCAGAAATAAAAGTAATGGCACTTGCCTGTGTGGTAATTACCGAAAACATTACATGATACCAGGGTAACGACCGGTCCCCTAATACATATCCTTCCATGTTTTTTTGTCCCCTGCTTTTCCAAATGCCATACCCAATAATTAAGGTAAGCGTGAGTATTAATACCAGCCAGTCGTAGAGTTGCATATATTATAAAAATAAGCGACTAAATCCGAACAATAATACTATTACAATTCCTAACCAGATGGTTAAACCTATATAATATTTTCTCCATTTACGTGAGATTTCCGGCGTGTCTTCTTCAGGGGTCTGGGATTTCATCAGGGGCTAATTAAATTGAAGAATAAGCGATATGCACCGGGTACACCTGCTGGAATTTGACGAAAGAAAGAAAGGCTGGTATAAATATATTTCCCTTTTCCATACGGTGCTATAATTATTCCATTTTTTAATTGGGTTTCACCAGGATCTGACATACTCAACAAGGTTTCATATTCTGAAGCTAAGTCCGACGGAAAATATAATCCGCGTTCTTGTACCCAATTTTCAAAATCCTCAGTTGTAATTTTATTCGGATGATTTAATAAACGATGTTGAGGATTTATAAAAGTAACCGTTGCATTTTCATCCGTAACCCGATCTCTGGATAATTTAAAAGGATAAGGTCCGAAATTATTAGATAATAAACCATTGCTAGTATTATATTGATTTACCCAAATTCCCCCATTTTTTACATATGTATTTAAATACGGTATCCAACTTGCCATTCGGGGTTCAGTATTCCAGGTTCTGACGCCTGTAATTATGGCATCTAAGTGATTTAATTTATTTTCCAGCATCATTTTTTCTGTGATTTCAATTACTTCAATTCCTGCATCTTTTAAGGCTTCCGCCATTTGATCTCCAGCTCCTTCGATATATCCGATTTTACGGGCAGAACAGGTCATAGGACTAATATTAATTTTTACCGCAGCAGGCGAAAAATAAATTAATTCTGGAATATGTTCATATTGAATTCTTTTAATTCCATAATTCCAATTAATCCCATTTACCAATGCTGAAGCTTGTAAAGAATAAGTACCGGGTTTAGGATTACGGGGAGTAAGGGTAATATTGAATACTTGTTTTGCCTCTAATGCCTGGCCAGATAATTCAATTGTAGCGGGCGAAATATTCCAACCTGTAGGAGGGGTTAAGGTAATAACAGCAGGGGTTTTGGGGATATATTTTTCAGTTTTTAAGGTAAGTGTAATGGGCGCTTGTCCGTTGCTGACCAATACCTGAGAAGAGAATTCAAGGGCTAAGGGAGGGGTAATATATAAGGGTTGATATACTTCTCCTTTAGAGGGATTTACCCATTTATATTGAACCGGTAAGGATAACGTAAATATTTCTCCTTCGATAGATATTTTTACCATTGCTGCTGGTGAATTATTTAATATGGGTTCCCCTTGGAATTTTTCTGCAGGAACAGAAAACATATTATTTTTTATATTTTCAATTAACCAATACGGCTGAGAAATATCTTCTTTTTGATTTCCGGTTTGGAGAATTAATTTTCGGATAAATAATTTTCCGGAAGGCATTACGGAATCTACCGATATATTTTGATCTTGTGCTGCAATGGAAATTATTTTAAGGTTAGCCTTAGGATTTCTTTGTACTACACTAACCGTTATAGGCAGGGTATCTCCCACGGCTATTAAGGGTTTGGAAGTATAGGCTTCTGCAAATCCTCCCACTGAAGTAAGCAATAAATTTTGAATATTTTTAGTATGATACATTTTCCATACCGGTGGGATTTCCGTATTATTTTTTAATTCAATATATAAGTTTATTAAATGAGGGATTAATTTTTCTGGAGATTGAATGGCAAATAAACGTATTGAATCGGTAGTAAGTTTTTGCGCGATGGATTGCAATATATTTCCGTTTGAGAAACGATTCCAGGAGCTATTTACGCCATCCATTAAATCAGAAACGGGAGGAGTTCCTTTAATGGTTTTAAAATATTCGGTTTGTGCACTTCTATTTTTAGCGGTACCAAAAGCCTGAGAGCTATGTTTACTGCGGCTTTCGGCGGCTATTTCACCATAACTTTTTCCAATTTGGGAATTAAATTCACCCACTTCTACTTTAAATTGATCCGAATTGGTGGTGTTGGTGGTACCAAAGTTATAGGTGTTCCATAATAATCTTTGGGCTTGCCAAATCGTAACTTGAGATAATTGTTCCGGGAATTTTGTAGGATCAGCGGCCGCATCGAAAGCCTCTTCAGCTAACATAGCTGAAGCGGTGTGATGTCCATGACCTCCTTCTCCTGTGGTTGGAAAGCGACAAATCATGATATCCGGTTGAAATTTCCGGATAATAAAAACCATATCTTTTAACACTTCTTGTTTATTCCAAAGCGTTAAGGTCTCCTCCGGTGTTTTGGAATAGCCGAAATCATACGCACGTGTGAAAAATTGTTGGGCGCCATCTACTTTCCGGGCTTCCAATAATTCATGCGTTCGGATCATCCCTAAATATTGCCCTTGTTCTTCCCCGATTAAATTTTGTCCTCCATCTCCACGGGTTAAAGATAAGTAAGCAGTTCTGTAGTGTTTTTCATTTACCGCCCAGGAAAGAAAGCGGGTATTTTCATCATCGGGATGGGCAGCGATATATAAGATCGAACCATTGGTTTGCAAGGCATCCAGACTTTGAATGATTTGGGCGGTTTGGGCAGAAAGAAAGTACCCCCAGCATAACATAACCCCGATAAACCACCGCATAGATTATAATTTAGGTAAATGAGAAGGCAAATTACATAAAGTAGGGGGTTCAAGACAAAATATTTGACACTTCAATTATTGAAAATCATTTTGCCTTTGGTAATTCAAATAAAATATATCAATTGCAGATAAATCTAATAATAACATCTATGTCCTACGTAAACCTAAATGTTCATTGTGTTTGGAGTACAAAAAATCGGATGCCGTTTTTGGATTCTAGTGCATTACGATTTAAAGTATGGACTCATATATTAAACAATGCACGTGCGAAAGGAATATTCATTGATACGATTAATGGGTATTCAGATCATTGCCATTGTTTAATTTCCCTAAGGGGATATCAAACTGTTCAAGATATAATGAAATACATAAAAGGCGAATCCGCTTTTTGGATAAATACAGAAGGTTTAACTCCTGAGAAATTTAGTTGGGAGGGAGACTATTATGCTGTTTCTGTTTCTCAAAAATATCTTGCTAGTGTAAGGCAATATATAGGGAATCAGGAAGCCCATCATATTTATACCTCATTTCAGGAGGAGCTTCATGAATTAAATTTCGAAGATTAATTTGAGAACTATCGATATGGCCATATTCTAGCCTTAAGATTATTCTGGAGGCTATTGATATAATTTTCGGAATAATTTATATGTAAATCTAGAGGCTATGGATATAATTTTCGGGATAATTAATATGTTTTAATTTATTTATAAGATATAATAATAATATTTATAATTTAATCTTAGAATATAGTAAATAAATAATTTCTTCACCCAAATTAATTATTAATCAAATACCCTATTTACAATATAATCAACTTTACACTAAAAATGCCATTTCGAGTAATGGCTCTTAAAAAATAAATTCCTGCACTAATTTTATCTTCAAGATTTAATTCACGGGTTAAGGTAAACCCTTCTGCAATGGGATTCTCCCGATATAATACCGCACCTGTGCGGGTAACTACCGCTAAATCTAATTGCTCCCCCGGTTCTAAATAATTTAAGGCAAATCGAAAGTGCCCATTATTGGGATTTCCATACACCATCAAATAATCAATATAAGTATCTTTTATTTGTAAAACCGTATCCCGATATTCCGAACAAGCACCTAAATATTTAATAAACCGTACCCTATATTCTCCTGCTTTTGCATAGGTATGTTCTGGAGCCCATACACCTGAAAAGGAGCCATCCCCAAAATCCCAAGATACACTATCATATATCCCACTATTTGTAGGAATAAAACCTACAATCAAGCCTGAATCTTGAGCGATAAATCCCGCATCCGGCATAGGTGCTACTGGAATTTGTATCGTTTGCAATAATTCCTCCTGGCAATGAATATCTTTAATGCGGGTAATGGCATACCGAATTTCGGTACTATCTTCTGAAGGGAACTCCATCGTGTAAATAGGTTCTAGCAAGGATGACAAGCTATCTAAGGAAGTATAAACAGACCAAGGCGGTGTGCCTGTAAGGGCAAGTGTTACTTCCGCAGGATTTCCTTCACAAATTACGGAAGGAGCAGAGATCTCTACTTTCGGAAGGGCATTTACTGTTAAGGTAATTTCATCTCCAATTGAAATTATGCCACAAGTATTCTCAACACTTAATAAACGATAGGTGGTCGTAACAGAAGGACTTACGGGTATTTGCAAGGAAGCATTTGAAATCTGAGATAGGGTCTGAATCTCTGAACCTTCCTGATAGATTAAGTTCCAGGTGGAATCGCCTGTCAACGAAAAGTATAAGGTTGCTGCGGAGCCCGCACAAATACTGGTGTCTCCGTGCATGTGAGCACCCGGATAGCGTAATACTTTTACACTTCCAACTCCAGAGAATTGTGTTCCGGTACAATAGGCATCAGATACTTCGGTTAATATATATTGTTGATCGGAAACCGGACTCACACTCAATAAATACGGGGTAGAGGAGATGCCTGTTATAAGATCAGCAGATACCCCATTTGAATATTGAATACTCCAGGGAGATGCTCCAGTAAAGGAAAGTGACAAATCAGCAGTGTTTCCTTCACAAATAGTGGAACTCCCTTGCAGGATAGCTGAAGGCCGTTCATGCACCACAATACTATCTGTTGGAATGGGCATTGCTGAACAATAAGCATCTTGTAAGGATAAAACCGAATAGTTAGTGGTAGCCGTAGGGGTAAGAGAAAGGCTATAAGGAGATTGGGGGATTCCAGACACACTTAAGTTTTGGGTGCCTTCTGAATAATCTAAATGCCAAGGAGGAGTTCCGGTGAAGGAAAAAGATAGTAGAGCAGTATCTCCTTGACAAACCGAAGCGGGTAGCCCAAGATTAACAGCAGGCCTTGGCTTAACCTGTACAGTTGCTTGCCCACTAATAGTACCTGTACAAGGCCCAGATTTAGAAGTAAGTAAAGAATAGGTGGTATTTACGGTTGGACTAACAGCAAGGCTATAAGTAGCAGAAGTGATTCCCGAAATTGTATAAGGATTTTGCCCATCTGAATAGGTTATATCCCATGGGGCAACCCCGTTAAAGCCTAACTGAATACTCGCTGGATTACCTGGGGTACAGTAGGTATCGGTACCTGATAAAACGGTTTGATGCGGAAAACCTTTAAGAATTTGTGCGATACCCGATACTTGTGGGGAAACAGCACAAGCATTACTTACCGACATAAGCTGATAAGTGGTATTAACAGCAGGATTTACAGGGATTAAATAAGGCGAGGATGTAATACCTGTAACTTGAAAATTCTGAGCGCCATTGGAGTAGATTAAGTCCCAGGGGCCTAGGCCATTTATTTGAACAGAAAGATTTGTGCCAGCAGGGGAGCAAAGCGTTGCAGAACCCGATAAAGCTGCACTGGGCTGCATTCCCGGAGCAGCAACAGTGGAAACCTGTAAAGAAACGTCATCAATGTAAAAATAAATAACTGGAACACTAATTGAGGGATAACTGCTATTTATTAAAAAAGTATCGGTTTGGTTTATATCTTTAAAGTTTCCTATAGTTATATATCTTTCTCCCCCATGGGCAATATAATGGCCGGATACTTTTGTCCACGATAAGGTATCTGGATAATTTCCATCAGGATTATTAACTTGAGGGCTGAGAGGTAATCGGAAATTGCCAGAATAACCTGCAACTATAGAGTCTGAAAAATAAATCCCAATATCATCAGTTGAGTATTGTGCACGACCAAAACAATTAATGTACATTTCAAAATAATAACAAGTATTTCTAACTAGGGGGGTAATTAATTGAGTTTCTAAATATTCTCTACTGTTACCGTTTAAAATATACCCTCCGCCATAACCTAACCCTGTTCTGGGATATTGATGTCCAAAATAATTTTGGGGAACTGAAGCAAAAGTATTGAAACTACAATTGTGGTAAAAATCAGGAGTGCCTTGACTTGGGCTAAACCAGGATATAGTTCTAGTGATTTGACCTATACTGGTAGGGCAGATTGAATATTGTTCAAAACCACCGTTGGAGACCAAGTTTTGGGAACTCAGATTTGAGGTGCAAAAAAATAAGAAAAATACACATGATAAAAAGTATAAGATACTAGACATTTGAAGTAGTACTTTCTTATAGGTGATCATTATAATCCATTAAACAATCTACAGAGCAAGATATCATATTTAATTATTAAAAACAAATGAAATAGTTTACCTTCAAACGAAATTACTTATAAATAGAAGTTATAGTATTATAAGCTGAATATAGTTTTATTCGTTCGGGGTATTCATAAAATTATAATTAATTGATTTAGTTTTTGTTTTTTCTATAATAACAACTATGTGTGTTTTTGATTGAATAATTATA
>RFSG01000109.1 GCA_009924095.1 Sphingobacteriia bacterium | reverse complement strand
ATAGAAATATAACTAATGATTTTAATAATAATTATGGAGGAACCCTATTTAAAGTATAATTTATATCAAAGATTAGGATTCTCTAAATTTTTATTTTCTCGTGGATTCTCAGAATTAACTAATACATATTTTATAATTCAGTCTCCTTAATATACTATTATTTTTACAAGAGCAGGAAAATATAATTACGCCCTCTTCAAGGATGTTAAGGTATTAATCCTGCCATAATGACAATTGAATATTAAGTCAGTCGATAAATTTTGGAAAATAAAATTGAATTACCCCGAAAGAGTAAGTCAAAAAAAGCAATAAAGCTTAAATAGTTTTTATTTAAAAAGACCGAATAACTCAGCCTTAACTTGGTTTACAATTTTACCCAAGTCTTCAGGATTTTCTTTAAAATTTAAATCGTCAATACTAACTTCTATTTTTTTTCCTAAAGTATAACTTTCATACCAAGCTTCATATCTTTCATTCAATCTTCTAAGATAATCCAAGCGGATTGAATCTTCATATTCCCTTCCTCTTTGTTGTATTTGATCCACCAGTGCAGGAATGGATCCTCGTAGATAAATTAGCAAATCTGGAGGGGGGATTAATTCTGCTACAGTTTCAAACAAGAGTAAATAATTTTCATAATCTCGTTTTGCCATTAATCCCATCGCATGAAGATTGGGTGCAAAGATTCTGGCATCTTCATATAAAGTTCTATCCAGAATTACAGTTTTGGAAGCTTTACTGATTTGGGTAATTTGTCTTAAACGAGTGTTTAAAAAATATACCTGAAGGTTAAACGACCATCGTTGCATGTCCGAATAGAAATCGAACAAATAGGGATTATTCCCCGGATCTTCATATTGAGGTTCAAACCCCATATGTTTAGAAAGAAGCGTGGTCAAGGTTGTTTTACCTGAACCAATATTGCCTGCTACAGCGAGATACATACCCAATGCTTTACCTTACAAAAATAAAGGAATATCTGAATGACCAAGGATTATTCTTAAGTCAAATTATGGAACCAAATCCCAAAGCCTCCCGAACCCGATCTAATACTGATGTTGCATACGCTCTTGCTTTGTCTTGACCCAAGCGTAAGGCAGTTTCTATCGATTCTGGATTTTGCATAAATGTCATATATTTTTGTCGGGGTACCTCATATTTTTCCATAATTTTTTCAAATAAAATTTGCTTGGCTGCCCCATACCCAAAATTTCCTTCGAGGTATGCGTTTCTTAAAGTATTAATTTCAGACGTATCGGCCAATAAGGAATACAATTGAAAAACGGTACAATTATCAGGATTTTTAGGGGCTTCAAGGGGTTCTGATCCTGTGATGATGCGATTGATACTTTTTTTAAGTTTTTTTTCTTCCTCAAATACATTGATAGTATTTCCATAAGATTTACTCATTTTTTGCCCATCAATACCTGGCACCACTTTAACTTGTTCCTCCACCTGAGCTTTGGGTAGGATGAATATTTCACCATGTTGATGGTTTATACTACTGGCAATATCTCGGGTAATTTCTATATGTTGTATTTGATCCTTTCCAACTGGAACAATATCAGTATCATACAATAATATGTCGGCTGCCATCAAAACGGGGTAAGTAAAAAGTCCAGCATTCACTTCACTTAATCCTTGTTTTGCACTTTTGTCTTTAAAGGAATGGGCATTTGCCAACATAGGAAAGGGAGCAAAGCAGTTTAAATACCAGGTCAGTTCGCAAACTTCCGGTACATCTGATTGACGGAACAAAATTCCCTGATGGGTATCAAAGCCACAGGCCAACCAGGCTGCAGCTACTGATCTAATATTTTCAATCCTTGCCTGCGGTTCTTTCAGAGAAGTTAAACTATGTAAATCTGCAATAAAAAATATAGCGGTATTATCCTTTTGTTCGCTGAGTTTTACGCCCGGTTCTAATGCACCTAATAAATTTCCGAGATGGGGAACTCCCGTACTTTGAATACCCGTTAAGATTCTAGCCATTGAATATTTAATGAATACTTAAGGTGTAAAGATATTCTGTTGTTATCTATTTGACTACTCTTTGCAGTACACCCACAGAATTAATTTACAGAAAGGCCAATATATTTCTGAAATTTGCACTATGAATGCTGTTTTTGCCCGAATCCCAAAATCTCAAATAAGTTCTTCCACGGCTATGGCTTTGGAAGAGCAATATGGAGCCCATAATTACCATCCCTTACCCGTTGTTTTATCCAAAGGGGAGGGCGTTTATTTATGGAGTCCGGAAGGTCAGCAATATTATGATTTTCTGTCTGCTTATAGTGCCGTGAATCAAGGGCATTGTCATCCGCATATCCTAAAGGCATTAATTGACCAGGCGCAACGGTTGACATTAACCTCCCGGGCATTTTTTAATGACAGGTTAGGGGAGGCAGAACAAAAAATATGCACCCAATTTGGGTATGAACAGGTATTGATGATGAATAGTGGCGCGGAGGCAAATGAGACTTCGATTAAAATAGCGCGTAAGTGGGCCTACGAAGTGAAGGGAGTGCCGGATGGGCAAGCCATTATCTTAGCGGCGGAACATAATTTTCATGGTAGAACAACCGGATTGATTAGTGCCAGTACCGATCCTTCGAGTACTCGACATTTTGGTCCGTTTATGCCTGGGTATCAAATTATCCCTTATGATCAACCCGAAGCATTATCTGCCGCTTTAGAAGCCAATCCTAATATTGCCGCATTTTGGGTGGAACCTATTCAAGGAGAAGCCGGAGTGATTGTTCCCCAACATGGGTATTTAGCTAAAATTGCAACGATTTGTAAACAACATAATGTGCTTTTAATTGCTGATGAGGTTCAAACTGGGATTGGAAGAACTGGAAAATGGATAGCTTGTGATCATGAATCCGTGCACCCAGACATTTTGGTGTTAGGGAAAGCCTTATCCGGTGGTGTTCTTCCGGTATCCGCAGTATTGGCGAATCGGGAAATTATGCAAGTAATCCGGCCGGGTGAACATGGTTCTACCTTTGGGGGAAATCCTTTGGCCAGTGCAGTTGCTATTGCTGCATTGGAGGTGATTGAAAATGAGGATTTATTAGAACGTGCCAGAAAATTAGGGGAATATTTCAGATCAGAAATGTTATCCATCGATCATCCCTTGCGCGGAGTGGTTAGAGGAAAGGGCTTATTAAATGCGGTGGTGATTGAACCGCTCGATGAAGTAAATGCCTGGGAAGTTTGTATTCGTTTAATGGACCATGGGGTATTGGCTAAGCCCACCCATCAACATATCATTCGGTTTGCTCCGCCTTTGGTGATTACCGATCAGCAAATGGAAGTTGCCTGTTCTATAATTAAAAAGGTAATTACTTCTTTTCCTGCTTAAGGAATGATTATAATCATTTTTTAGTGCACCTTTACCCTATAAGTTTGCTTACCTATTTAACCCCTATTGATTATGGAACTAAAGAAAAAACACGCCACGGATTTACATCATGAATACTTAGAATGGATTGAGAAGTTTAAGTTTTATGAAGAAGAAATGGTGAGAATGAGAACTCATCTATCTGAGTTAATGGCTAATAATACTGCCACTGAAGTACAATCTAAAGGAGAGCAATTATTAAATCGTTTAGATATTCAAAGAAATCATTTACAGACGATAAAAGATCATCTTCGTCATCAGGAACAAATTATTGCACATGAGGTAAAAGCTAACCCCACTCAGTACAAGCATGTCCTAACGCCTGAAGATGAAGTTAAACAAGCGGAAATCGGATATTTTGAAAAATCTTTTCCTGAATTAAGGGAAGAAGTAAGAGAATTTCAATCTAAATATTTATAATATATAGCTGCTTCCTTAGGGAGCAGCTATTATTTCTATTTCTACTCTTCTGTTTTGTTGTCTTCCTTCTTCGGTAGAATTTGAGGCAACCGGTTGGGTCATTCCGTATCCTCTGGGAATCATTCGATCGGAACTAATTCCTTTATTGGTAAGATAGTTTTTAATTTCTGTCGCTCGCATTATAGATAGTTTTCGTTTGGTATTGGGATCACCGGTATTATCGGTATGTCCATTTAATGCCACTCGAACCGAAGGATTTAAATTCATAAACTTCAATATTCTATCTAACTCCGGATTAGACTCCGGTTTAATTTGGGCGGAGGCAATATCGAAAACGATATTATCCAAAGTTAACTTCGCACCTACTCTGATTTTTTCAAGTTTTACCTCCAAGTGTTTTTCATCTTGGGTGGTATCTATATCCAGATTATCTCCAAAAAATAAATATCCAGGAATGGCTACAGAAATAGATAAGGATTTTTGTTTTGGAATTACTACTTCGAAGCTTCCTTTACTCGGATTTAAGGTTAGCTTTTTAAACAAGATATTTTTTTCGTTGTCTATCAATTCCACTTGAGCAAGTAGGGGTAAGCCTGTATTGTTTTCAGTAACTGTTCCGCTTAATACAAATGGGGGACGAAAACCCGGGGCTTGTTTTCCAGGGTCTCTTAAATTCAACAACCAAAAATCTCCTCCTCCTTTAAAATTTGTAGGAGTGTTATCCCCATCCACTGATTCAGAGTACCCCACACATACATATTCTCCTCCTGCAGTTTCCACTCCACCGTAAAGCATATCCTGAGTTTTACCGCCAAAAGTATTTTGCCAAATGGGTTCTCCTTTAGTATTTATTTTAATTACCCATCCTTCATAAGAACCATGACTTTTGCGAATCATTCCATCTTTACTTTGGGTGGTTCCCACTAATATGTAGTTTTTATCCCGGGTGGGGAACAGACAATTCAATCCATCGGGTTCAGACCCTCCATAGGTTTTTGACCAAAGTAAATTTCCGGTAAGATCAATCTTACCTACCCATCCATCTCCCATTCCCCGATGACCTTTAATCATTCCCTGATTAGAAAAAGTAGTTCCCGAAAAAATAAGTCCTCCATCCTGTGCTAATCCGATAGAATGTACTTCTTCATTATCCTCCCCTCCGATAGATTTCTCCCATAATAGTTTACCCAGATCTTCAATATGTAATAACCATAAATCTTTGTTTCCATAATTAGGTGGATTTACATCGAAATTTTGAGAATCGGTACCACCGGCAACGATAATGGAATAATCATCTAATTGCACGGCTGCATAAGCTGCTTCACTTCCGGAGCCACCATAAGATCTTTGCCAAACCATTTCTCCTGAAAGGGAAAGTTTCGCAACCCATAAATCTAATCCTCCGTAGGACATATTCATGGATCCATTTTTGGAGCCACTTTCTCCCAATACCAAATACCCTCCTTCTTTGAGGGGTAATATTCCAAACCCTTTATCATTTCCGGTACCGCCTAAAGTTTGCGTCCATTGCACTTCCCCATCTCTACTCAATTTAATTACCCAGATATCCATTTTACCATGATTGCCTGTTACTAGACCATCGGTGGAAGCTGTGGTTCCGATTACAATGCAGCCTCCATCCTGGGTACTTTTAATTCCGTTAGCTTCATCGGTACCTTTTCCTCCCAGAATTTTATTCCACAAGATTTCTCCTTTATAATTCAGTTTTAATACGGCAAAGTCAGCAGAATTACTCGGTGGATTTTTAGCGTCTTGGTGGTTGGAACGTACCGTTCCCGTAATATAAATGGAGCCATCAGTAGGAAGTAAATCCATCGCATATCCATTATCATATCCACTTCCTCCCCAAAACTGATTCCAAACAATTTGCTGTGCAGCAAGGGTAACCGGAAGGATTAGGAACAAGGGAAGTAAATAGAAATGTATTTTAAGAATCATAAAGAATTTTAGTTATCCCAATTCCTGTAGAGGAGTAAGACTATAAGCAATCGGTTTTGCTGAAAATAAGATTTTGGTCGCCGCCCAGGTAGTTTTAAATAATTCACTTTGGCGATAAGCTTCTAAATCTGCTGGACTATCCCAACGACTAATGGTATAATAAACTTGTTTATTATCTTCATCCTGATGCAAGGAAAGATATAAACATCCTTGCCGGGCTCGAATCAACTCCCTTGAGTTTTGAAATATCTCTTCAAAGGTTTGGGTTTTATCTTCCCTAAACTCCATTCGTACGATGCGTGTAATCATGCGTTAAGAAATTCAATTAAAAAATTACTATCTACCGCCAGCCCTAATAAATTTTTTGCTGAGCCTAAGTTAATGGCAAATTCTAAATGTTGATGAGAGCCAAACAAGGCAACGGGTTCACCGGGCTCTACATCTGCATAGGAAAAATAAATCCTTTTAAATTCCAGGTTACGTAAGGTAATTCTAAAAGGTCTTCCCGCTTTTTCCCGAATAAATAAATCCCGGGTAATATTGGTTATACAATTTCCAAAATGATCAATATATAAAATAGAACCCATTAAAATATTTGATCTTTGTCCTGGCGTTCCCCAAATTAGTTTTTGAGGCTCACAAGGTTCTCCAATCTCATCAGGTGAGGCTCCACTGGCTAATAGGGCAGCTGCAGGTGCAAATACATCTCTGATCATAAAGGAGGGTTGAATTTGGTCTGGAAATAAATTTTTATTGGAGATATGATAACAATTCTCATAATTTCCTTCCGTAGTTAAATATAAAATTCCGTTATCTGCCCCCACTAAATAATGCCCTTCGGTTTCCATCACAATTCCTCCTTTCTGCAAGCCTCCGGAAGGATCGCAACCTACCAAATGCACAGTCCCTTTGGGAAAGGATTTATAAACACTTCTCAATAAAAAAGCACATTGTAACAAATGATATTCAGACACCTCATGCGTGATGTCTATCACCTGGGCAACCGGATACCGATGATAAATAGCCCCTTTAACGGCGGCTACATAAAAGTCTTTTCCCCCCAGGTCGGATATAAAAGTAATTAATGCCATTTCGTACTGTAAAGGTAATCTTCCTCTGCGGTTTTGTTAGGGCTTTGAATAAGAGTTGCCGGAATATGTGGAACAATTTAGTTTAAATTTGTGTCCATAAGCCTTTTGGTAAATAACGATTGAAAGAAATAACGATTCCTGTACAGGACATTGACCCTCGAATTTTATTGGGCGTAAACAATGCGCATATTCAACTCATCAAAGAGATGTATCCCGATGCTCGGATATTAAGTCGTGGGGATGAGTTAAAAATTCAGGCACCCGACGATCAGATTCCCCTCATTGAGGCTGCCGTTAATTTAATTCTCGCTGAAATTGCAGATAATGGGCATATTAGCTTATCTCGGGTTTCTGAATTGTTAGAAATCGAAAAAGGGGAAACCACTACTGAACCCAAGGATTCGTCCACCATCGTTTTTGGACCTAATAACCTTAAAGTTGCAGCTCGCACCGAAGGACAAAAAGAAATGGTGGCAGCGGCAAGAGTAAATGATATCGTATTTTGTATTGGGCCTGCTGGTACGGGTAAAACCTATACTGCTGTGGCTTTGGCTGTTCGTGCCTTAAAAGAAAAGTTGGTACGCAAAATCGTATTGGTTCGGCCAGCAGTAGAAGCCGGAGAAAGTTTAGGATTTTTACCCGGAGATTTAAAAGAAAAAATTGATCCGTATTTACGCCCTTTATATGATGCCCTGGATGATATGATTCCTGCAGATAAATTAAGTCTGTATATGGAAAAGAATATCATTGAAATTGTTCCTTTAGCGTATATGCGGGGTCGTACGTTAAATAATGCCTATATTATTTTAGATGAAGCCCAAAATGCCACTGAAGCTCAGCTGAAGATGTTGCTTACCCGCATGGGGATTGAATCCCGTATTATTGTAACCGGGGATGAAACGCAAATTGATTTACCTAAAAACCTACGTTCCGGATTAATTCAGGCGCAAAAAATATTAAAAGATATTCCGGGAATTGCTTTTATTCGACTAAGTGCTACGGATGTATTAAGACATAGAATTATTAAAAAAATTCTGGCGGCGTATGAAAAGGCGGATGCGGAAAAAGCCTAGTGGTTAGTGGGTAGTTATTTCCGCCCTTGCAGGCGACCCCGATTGCAAGGGATAAAATGGGATAACATGTTGTTTTCGTCAAGGTCTTTTTGTTGCAGGCGGGGTCGCCTGCAACGGCGGGGTTGGTTTTTTTACATCCCCGAAGGGGATAAATATAAATAGCAAAAACGCGCCCCAATATCTTGCGACGCCGGAGGGCGGAACAGAACGAGTTTGAGTTTGCCCCTGAGTGCTCCTGTCCTGAGCTTGCCGAAGGGTCGAAGGTAGAAACTAAGTTTCTATGACGCAGCGGCGCAGACTAAGTCTACGCCGAACGA
>RFSG01000108.1 GCA_009924095.1 Sphingobacteriia bacterium | reverse complement strand
ACCATTTGTACTAAACCTGAGCAATCAATTCCCCAATTTGATCTTCCTCCCCAACGATAGGGAGTGTTCAAATAAGAAAGACATAGGTCTAAAAAAGAACCCTTTAATTCATTGGAACTTTGTATAGCAGAAGGTTGAATTTCCCATTGTTCCTGACCTATAGATAGTCTTAATCTACTTTGATCTTTATCTTGTTTCCATAATTCTGAGGGAAACTGAGCCCCCATCGGTAAATACAATTTTGATAAATTACCTTCATATTTATAATCTAGCGATAGGTCTCTGGAATAAGAAATTAAGGGATCGACTGCAGAGGTAAAAGAATGAGGTATATTTCTAAACAATCGGGTATCAATCCACCCTTCGTATTGGTCAAAATGATTTTTGACCCTTGCCCAATATTTTATGGTTTCTAAAACATCAATAGTTTCTCCAAATAATAATTCAGAGATCATTTCACTTGCACCGGAAGGCTCTGCTTTTACTGGAGCAATGGCTCCTGTTATGATACCTTTTTCCACGGTGGGAATTTAATATAAGTTACCTGAAAAACTTACCAGTTTATTCCATTCATAAACTCGGATTTTAAGAATCAAAATTCCTAAATATGCATTAACTCTTTTTTCTTCAATAATTGATTTTTATCCTCAACATGTTCAGGATCAGGAACACAACAATCTACCGGACAAACGGCAGCACATTGAGGCTCTTCATGGAAACCCACACATTCAGTACATTTATCAGGAACGATATAATATACTTCATCGGAAACTGGAGTGTGTTTTTCAGAGGAATCTTCCTCTCTTCCATCCCATAACAAAAATTTACCTTGTAAAGTGGTTCCATCTGCATAAGCCCAATTTGCTCCGGCTTCGTAAATTGCATTATTAGGGCACTCAGGTTCGCAAGCCCCACAATTAATACATTCGTCAGTGATTATAATGGCCATAATTATTTATTCCTGCAAAATTACAAATAAGCCATCGTAACATTATTATAGAATTTCAGGTTCCATGAATTACTTTTATTCACGCTTCTATAGTCATTAGAAATGAATAAAGAATTATAATAAAGTGGAGATATCTAATCTAGCAATTACGAGTTTTAAAGAATGGTTAGCTTCTCCTCCTCCTGAACTTATTCAGGAAGCAACAGAAAGTAATCCCTGGTTTAATGAATTTAATATAAGATATGCATTTCAGGCATTTTCGGATTGGATGGAAGCGCATATGATAAATGAATTTTGGGAACGAGGGAAAGATTTATCTCCCCAAAAAATAATCTGGATACTGTCAGGTAATATTCCTGGTGCGGGTTTTCACGATCTTTTGAGTGCAATTGCTACCCCAGGAGAATCTATCCTAAAACTTTCTCATCAGGATTCCCCATTAATGAATGCCCTAGCGCTAAAAATATTTGAAATAAATCCCTCTGCACAAAAAAGGGTATCCCTAACCTCAACCTTACCCATTAATGTAGATTTAGTTATTGGTTCTGGATCTGATTTAACTTCCCGTTTATTATCAGAAATTTGGCCACATCAGCCTAAACTTCTCAGAGGGAATAGATTTTCAATTGCTGTTTTGGAGGAGATTCAAGATTATAATGCCTTAGCATTTGACATACTTCTTTACAATGGCTTAGGGTGTAGAAATGTTAGCCATATTATTTCATTTCTCCCCAATCCTCCAGATGCTTTCCTACAAGCGTTACTTAATTGGCCTCAGGATAACCTCTCTAAAAGTTATCAGGAAAAATTGAAATGGGAAAAAGCCTGTCAACAGGTGTACCCAAAATCTTTTTCATTACCTCATTCCCTTCCTATTGTTATACAACCCGCTGCCACTATTCGACCTTGTGAAACGGGTACTTTGCAATGGGTATCCGTAAATTCAGTTGCTGAAAGGGAAGCATTAATATCAAATGCATCTCCCCAAATTCAAATCATAGTAGGAAGAGATTGTAAAGAGGGAAGATCTCAACATCCAGGATTATGGGATTATGCCGATCAAATAGATCCTGTGAAATGGATTCGTACTTCTATGCTAGAGAAGAATTAACCTTTGAATTTAGGTTCCCTTTTTTCTAAGAAAGCTTGTGTTCCTTCTTTGCCATCAGGAGAAGCCGCGGCTCTACTAAAACCTTCGGCTTCATGTTGGTAACCGGTTTCCTGTCCTGCATGGTTAACTGCAGCAATAGTTTCAGCAATGGCAACGGGAGATTTTGAAAATATCTTGTGCAGGATTTCAGTTGCCTTACCAATTAACTCATCCTGAGTAACTACATAATTTACCAGACCTAATTCAGCTGCCCGATTGGCATCAAGATTAGATGCGGTTAATAATAATTCAATCGCTCTGGTTTTGCCGATAAGCTGGGTTAACCGTTGGGTTCCGCCATAACCGGCTATCAGACCTAAATTAACTTCTGGCTGACCGAACCTGGCATTTTCAGCAGCAATTCTCATGTGACAAGCCATGGCTAATTCACATCCACCGCCTAAGGCAAATCCGTTAACAGCAGCGATTACAGGCTTGGGCATGTTTTCAATTTCAGAAAAAATTTGTTGCCCTCTTTTACTGAATGCCAAAGCAGCCGCTGCATCTAAGGATTGTATTTCAGAAATATCTGCTCCCGCAGCAAATGCTTTTTGACCAGAACCGGTTAGGATAATTCCTTTGATGGATGGATTTGTTTTCGCTTCGGAAAAAATTGCCTGCAAATCTTCTAATACCTGACGGTTCAAAGCATTTAATACTTCAGGACGGTTCAGGGTAATCAGTAAAATATTATTTTCAATCTGATACTTGAGGGTAGGGTAGTTGGATTCCATAACTTTAATTCGCTGATGCTACAAAGTAAAGTAAAACCTCGGTTAACCTAAAGGAAACTTAACCCCCAAACTATTCACATAACAGGAAGGGAGTACCTGAAATTAACCTCTCCCCATCTCCACGTTAATCAAATAAGGAATCTTCTTTTTCAGGAGAGGAAATATTGCGTTTAAAATCTTCTACTTCTTTAAATTTCTTATCCTCTACATTTTTATCCAAAAAAGTGTTGAGTTTGTCAATATCGTAGCTAGTTGTTATCTCACCAAATTGATTAATGCCGACATGAAATCCACTAAGCTCTTCATTTACTTTTGGCATTTCGCCTGAATTCATTTTTCTTCCCATGATCTGATTTACAAGATGGCATTATAACGTAAGAAAGCAGATAAAGTTTATTTAATTTCAGTTGCCTTGTTTAGCCGAAGTAAGGTCTCTGTTTTCCCAATGGTTTGAGCAACCTCAAAAGTTACCGGACCATATCCTAAACCTGTAATGGCCAAACGAAACGCCGGAAGTACTTTGCCTAAACTCAACTCATGCTTACTTACCCAATGTTTTAAACAACTTTCTAATTCTGAGGTTTGCCAATTTTCTACGGTTTCAAATTGTTTGGCAATTTCAATCATCCAAACAGGAGCCTCAGGCACCCATTTATTTTGTTTAAAGCCTTCATCATAAACTTGTGGTGTTTCGAAAAAATATCTTCCCTGAGCGATAAAATCCTTCAAAAATGTTACCCTTTCTTTCATCAGGGAAATAAAACGAAGTAAAAATGCATCCGTTGGAATTTCAATCCCTTCTTTTTGCAATTCAATTTTAACCGGTTCAATTAATTCTTCATCCGTTCTTTTTCGCAGATAGACCTGATTGAACCATTCAGCTTTTGCTAAGTCATATTTGGTACCTGATTTACCTATGCGTTCCAGACTAAAGGCTTCTGTCATTCGATCCAGGTCCATGATCTCTTCATCTCCTCCTGGGTTCCAGCCTAACAGTGCTAGGAAGTTGATTAAGGCTTCTGGAAGATATCCTAATTCTTTAAATCCTTTGTAGGTTTTTCCTTCAGCATCTGTAAAGGCTAAGGGGAACTGAGGGAATTTATCTGCATCTCGTTTACTTAATTTTCCGGTTCCTTCGGGTTTTAAGATTAAGGGTAGATGTGCAAATTTCGGCATCGTATCTTCCCAACCAAAAGCACGATACAACAACACATGCAAAGGGGTGGAAGACAGCCATTCCTCGCCTCGAATCACATGGGTAATTCCCATGGTATGATCATCTACCACGTTGGCCATATGATAGGTAGGCATGCCATCACTTTTCATTAATACTTTGTCATCCACTTGAGAACTATGGATTACTACCCATCCTCTAACCTCATCGTGAAATCTCACTTCCTCTTTTCTCGGTACTTTTAATCTGATGACATAAGGATCTCCAGCATCCACTCTGCGCTGCACCTCTTCCTGCGGAAGTGTGAGGCTGTTTTTCATGGTACTTCGGGTAATGGAATTGTATTGCGGAGATTTAATACCAGATGCCTCCAAACGCGCTCTCATTTCGTCTAATTCGGTTGGGGTATCAAAGGCATAATATCCGGCGCCACTTTCAATTAATTGACGTGCATATCCGGCATACAATTCTTTTCTTTCGCTTTGACGATAGGGAACACAAGGTCCACCTAAATGTACCCCTTCGTTAAATTCAATTCCACACCATTTTAAACTATTGATAATGTAATCCTCAGCGCCTTCTACAAATCGGGTTTGATCAGTATCTTCTATTCGAAGAATAAATCTTCCCTTATGTTTACGGGCAAACAAATAATTATATAAAGCGGTGCGAACCCCGCCGATATGCAGACCACCCGTTGGACTGGGGGCAAAACGAACAACAACAGACATAAATCAGAATATCAGGAAGGAATAGGTAAGGTTTGAAATCCAGTAGCGGGTATAGAACGGTCAATACGTTTAACAAGTCCTTGTAACACTTTCCCTGGACCAATTTCAATGCACTCGGTAACGCCATCCAAAATCATTTGTTGTATGGTTTGTGTCCATAATACCGGGGCAGTAAGTTGGGCAATTAGATTGCGTTGAATTTGTGCCGGGTCTTGTTCTCCTTTGCCGGTGTAATTTTGATAGATAGGACAAACCGGGGTTAAGAATTCAGTATCCTGAATGGATTTTGCCAGTGCAACCTTTGCAGGTTCCATAAAAGGAGAATGAAACGCCCCACCTACTTGTAAGGGAACGGCCATCTTTGCGCCTGCACTTTTAGCTTGTTCTATGATGATTTGGATAGATTCAACCGATCCGGAAACCACCAATTGCCCTGGAGAATTATAATTGGCAGGTACTACATTCCCAATTTCTTGACAAAGCTTTTCAACTACGGCATCTTCCAATCCTACTAATGCAGCCATGGTAGAGGGAGTTGCGTCACAAGCTTGCTGCATAGCATTAGCTCTGATTTTCACTAGCTGTAATCCTGTCTGGAAACTAAATACGCCGGCAGCAGCCAAAGCTGAAAATTCTCCCAAACTGTGTCCCGCCATCATACTTGCTTTGCCTTTCACCTCCATTAAATGGGCTAACACTACAGAATGCACATAAATCGCCGGTTGTGTAACTGAGGTTCTTTTCAATTCTTCCTCACTCCCCTCAAACATGATTTTGCTGAGTTCAAACCCTAATACTTCATCCGCCTGGGTAAACAATTCTTTGGCTAAGGAATGTTGATCATATAAATCCTTTCCCATGCCTGTATATTGAGCGCCTTGCCCGGGAAATAAATATGCTGTTTTCATAAAAATAAAAAGAGGAGCAAATATACACAAGCCTTAGCTTTTCAGCAGGATTCAGGCATTTTAATACTTTACCTTTGCAATATGAATCCTCAGGTAATATTTCTGGCAGGGCCTACGGCATCGGGAAAATCAGCCGGTGCAGTAAAATTGGCGGGGAGATTAAATGCTGAAATTTTCTCTGCCGACTCCCGGCAGTTTTATCGGGGAATGAATATTGGAACCGCTAAGATTTCAGCATCGGAACAAGCCGGAATCCCTCATCACTTTTTAGATTTTCTAAATCCTGATGAGACCTTTACCGCCGGCCAATATGAACAAAAAGCCTTGGCGTTATCGAAAGAAATTTTTTTAAATAAAGATACTATTATTGTTACCGGTGGATCTGGTTTATATGCACAAGCATTTATTTCGGGATTTAGTCCCATTCCTGAGATTTCTCCTGAAATACACGAAGGCGTGTTAAAAGATTGGGAAGAATTAGGCTTAGCTTTTCTGCAACAGGAATTATTGAAGAAGGATCCGGAATTATATCAAACGATAGATATTCAAAACCCCAGAAGGGTTTGTAGAGCAATAGAAGTAATTCGGCAAAGCGGACAAAAATTCAGCGTGTTAAGAGCAATACCGCCTGCTCCCCGACCTTTTCAGGTATTTAGTTTTGCATTAGAGGTTCCTAGAGCGGCATTATATAAAAGAATTGAGGATAGAGTTTCTGTAATGTTGGAATTAGGATTAAAAGCTGAAGTACAACAATTATTAGATGCAGGATATACGCCTGATTTACCTGCATTACAAGCGGTTGGATATCCTGAAATGATTCAATATCTATCTGGAAAAATTACAGAATTGGAAATGATAGAATTCATTCGGCAACATACGCGTAATTATGCCAAACGACAATTAACGTGGTTGCGAAAAGATGCTTCTTTAAAATGGATTACACCCGAAGAAGTTGAATTAATTCCGGAATGGATTGAAAAGGAAAAAAAATCACAAATAGATTAATTGTGAGTTTAAGATGGGTTCTTTTTTTGTGGAGGTGTAATTGGTAAAAAAATTAATTTTAAACATTAATAAAAATATACATGTTAAAGCTAATTCTAATTTTCTTTATACTTTTTGTTAGTCTCAAGGTTAAGGCTCAAACAAAAACCACCATTTTGGACAGAGATACCATCTTTCTTGATTTTAAGCAAGATAGTATAATGAATTTATTATTGTCTTTAAACTTATCTTTTACGGTCAATTCTTCAAATGGAAAGCTATTATTAACAGCACAATTACCCAATACTTGTGGTATATATCCTGCAGTCTATCTGATTGATTCCCGCTCTTACGAAGTTCAGCGGGTTAATTTTAAAAATTTTCCTGACAATCTGTTTACCCCTTCTGATCCATTTACTCCAAACGATTTTATTTATTTAGAAAAGATGAATCTTATCGTTTGGATTAGAGATTTTGGTATTGTATTAACAGATACTAATTTTAATTATATTGGTTTTTATATTAGTCCATATATCCAAAAATCTAAACAATATACTCCAGTTTATTTAGGATCCGTTTTTAATATGGATTCTAATCTTTTCTTTCCTGTAGGTATGATTCAACGGAATTATAAAAAACAAAAAGCAATATTTATATCTAATTCTAATAATACAAATGCAGTGTGCGGGGTGGTTTCATTGCCCGAAATTATAAATTCAAATAAGAAAAGAATTAATTTTTCTAAAATCATAAATGATAAGAATAACTTTCCCTATTCTGCTGATTCTATTCATACTTATAACCGTGTTTATTTTCCTGATAACGACCAACGGTCGTTTTGGTACACAGATGATTTTGCCAGAAATGTAAAACATTATTTTACATTCAATGATTCAGTTGTAAACTATAGTTTACCTACTACTGTTTTTATGAATACGAGTAATTACCATATTCTTCATAAACAAGTTGATCATCTATATATACATTCAAGTCTTATTGTGGACAGAGAACATAAAGATGAAGTTGTGGGAGAAATAGGTCATTTTAAACTAAAATTTTTACCCAAATCAAACAGTTTAGTTCGCGTTACTTATTTGATTACTGATAATTTAAAATTAATTTCATATTTAGATTCACAAAACAATAAAATTAGTATTAAAAATACCTTAAACCCAAAGGAAAGAATTTACCAGATGATTGATTATTTAACTTTAGAGAATAATCTAAAAATTGTTTCTCAATTGATAATTCCAGAAGAAGATAATTTGCATATATTCGATATTAAGCCTAACCAAATTTCCGGTTTTAAAGGAATATTTGATGGTGAGATTAATCGTCCGGCAATAGTTAAATGGGTAATAGATCATGATATCAATCCTCATTAATTTAATTTTAGAATTTTAGAATTCGAAATAGTTAAAGAGTAAATAGGATTCCCAATTAAAACGAAAATCTTATTTTGCAACATACTTTTTATGCGTTTCTGTATTGCGGGTCGCTTCGATACGCCAATCGGTCGCTTCGATACACCAATCGGTCGCTTCGATACGTCAGTCGGTCGCTTCGATACGCCCCTTCGGGGCTACTCAGCGACCTTTAAGGGTAAGGACCGGTCGCTTCGATACGCCCCTTCGGGGCTACTCAGCGACCTTTA
>RFSG01000107.1 GCA_009924095.1 Sphingobacteriia bacterium | reverse complement strand
GTCATTACCCCTGTAGTGTAATTGCTTACAGTAGCTAAAGGATCTAATGACCAAGTAGAATTATCCGTGCTAGTTTCCCATGCATAGGTATAGTTTCCTGTTCCTCCACTTGGCGTGCTACCCGTTAATACTGGGCCGGTTTGAGAAATACAAATGGTAGTACCTCCTGATAGAGTGTTATTGCCAATTAAAGGTTCGACTGTGATTAGAACTGGAAAAGAACTGTTAACAGAACAAACCCCAGCCGTAACTAAGCGTCTGAAATAAGTCGTAGTGGTTAAGTTACCTGAAGTATAATCTAGAGTTGTAGAATTGGCAGTAACCCAAGTGGTTTGGTTTAAGCTGGACTCCCAATTATAACCAAAGTTACCATTTCCACCTGTTGGAAGGCTACCGGAAATAAGCTGAGGAGCAGTACCAAAACAAATGGTTTGATTAGCTTGGATAGTGTTATTTCCGATAACCGGATCTACCCAAATTCTGATTCCACTGCTAATATCTGTGCAGGCACTAGAGGTAATTACTCTTCTATAATAAGTTGTAGTATTTAAAGAGGTACCTGCATAACTAATCGTTGAAATATTGGTAGTTGCCCAACTTAAACTATCGTTACTGGATTCCCAATTGTATGCATAAAGACCATTTCCTCCAGAGGGAACAGCCCCAGAAAGCGTTAGAAATACAGTACCGGAACAAATGGTCTGGTGTTGTGTGATGTTGTTCCCTGAAATTTGGGGATCCACCCGAATGGTCAACAATCCTGAAGTTGAAGGTATACAAATACCAGCTGCAACTTGACGGCGATAGTAGGTGGTGGAAGTTAAACTTCCAGGAGTATAATCTTGTGTTATAATTCCAGTATTTATCCAATTGGTTTGATTTGAACTAGTTTCCCAATTATAACTATAGTTACCATTTCCACCAGAAGGAAGCGAACCTGTAAGCAAGCTTGCAGTTGCCCCGGAACAAAGGGTTTGATTGCTAATAATGGTGTTGCTACCAATAACTGAATCTACCTGAATGAAAACAGACATAGAAGACTGGGCTGGACAAGCACCCGATGTGGCTACTCTTCTATAATAAGTAGAACCCGTTAAAACGCCTGGTGAAAGGGTTTGTAACGTACTACCCGAAATCGAATTGAAAGTTGTACCATTTATTCCACTTTGCCATTGATAGGTAAATATGCCAGTACCTCCTGAAGGTGCTGGTCCGGTTAAAGTGGATGGCGCGGTTCCGGAACAAATGGTTTGATTGGCACCAATGGTTTGTGCTCCTAATGGGTTTGTAACTGTTACGGTTGTAAACCCAGGAAGACTTGTACATCCAGCGACAGATACCCATGCAGTATATATTCCGGATAAGGATACGGTACTTCCTGGTAAGAAATTAATTAAGGAACTAGAGGAATATCCATTAGGCCCTGCCCAAGTATAAGAGGCAAAAGAAACCGGAGATACTGATAAGGTTAAGGTACTTCCTGCACATAAAGGA
The DNA here is from genome assembly GCA_009924095.1 of Sphingobacteriia bacterium. Lineage (GTDB taxonomy): Bacteria > Bacteroidota > Bacteroidia > J057 > RFSG01 > RFSG01. Next base: position 6,947 of record RFSG01000107.1, on the reverse strand, counting down.
CCATTATTAAAGGGTGCCGGTGTTGCTGGTACTGGATTCACCTGCATCGTTATGGTATTTGAAGTAAAGACACTTAAAGACAAACAGGTTCCAGGTGCCGTTAGTACAAAGCTAATTTGATCATTATTGTTTAAGGTCGTAGTTGAATAGGTTTGATTTGTCTCTCCTGGAATTGGGTTTGAATTTAAGAACCATTGAAAAGTAGGTGATGTACCTCCATTAGCAACATTCGCGCTAAAGATAACATTGTTCCCTTGACATATCGAAGAACTCGGACTCGCCACTATCGTAACTGTTGGAATAGGTAGAACGGTTACCGTTACCACCGAGCTGGTTAATGGACTACAAGCTCCACTTTGAACAATCCTTCTAAAATAAGTGGTTTGATTCAAAGCATTACTTGCAAAGTTTTGCAATGTAGCATTTGGATCTACTGCCCAGGAAATATTATTACTGCTGGTTTCCCAAGTAAAAGTGTAAACCCCAATTCCACCGTTGGGCGTTGATCCGGTAAGATTGGGAGGTGTTTGTAAAGCACATATGGTTGAATTTCCAGAAATAGTATTATTGGTTACAATTGCGTCAACTTGTATCTGAACTTGGGTAGAAGTAATCGCAAGACATTGACCTCCGGTTACAATCCTTCTGTAATACGTATTCACAACTGGGCTTCCCGGTGAATAATTTTGACCTGTAGTTCCAGTATTAAACCAAGTAGTTTGATTTAAGCTACTTTCCCAAGTATAACTATAAATTCCACTGCCTCCTGTTGGCAATACACCTGTAAATAGAGCCGCAGTGGAGCCCGCACAAATAGTTTGGGAACTTTGAACTGCATTGTTACCCAAGAATTGCTCTACCCATATACGTATGCTTGCACTTTGATCACCGCAGGCTCCAGAAATTACAGTTCTTCTAAAATAAGTGGTAGCTGTAAGAGTTGTACCTGCGTAGTTCTGGGTGTTAATTCCAGTAGTTGTCCAATTTATGTTATCAGAACTACTTTCCCAGTCATAAACAAACGCTCCATTTCCACCTAAGGGCAGAGCACCGGTTAATGCCTGAAAAGTATTCCCAGAACAAATAGTTTGTGCCCCTGTTAAAGTGTTTCCGGTTATAGCAGGATCTACTTGTAAAATCAATTGAGTTGAGGTAGATGGACTACATACTCCTGCAGTAACAATCCTTCTGTAATAGGTAGTGGATAATATTGAACCAGGAGATAAGGAAGAATTGGTTACTCCTGTAGTAGCCCATGAAACTAAATTAGAACTACTTTCCCAATTATAATTATAGTTATAATCTCCACCAGTTGGACTTGTTCCTGTTAAGGTTTGAGTAGATGAGCCTGCACATATTGTTTGATTGCTTTGAATGGCATTATTACCAATGACAGAATCTACACTTACTAAAATGGATGATGAGTTCTGTCCGTTACATCCCCCTGAATTAGCAACTCTTCTAAAATAAGTAGAACCTGTTAATGCTGTTGAGGCAAGTGTTTGATTGGTTTCTCCAGATATTGAGGTAAAGGTTGTACCATTAGTTCCGGATTGCCATTGATATGTAAAAATACCTGTACCTCCAGTAGGAGCAGCACCCGTGAATAAAGAGGGGGATGTCCCTGAACATATCGTTTGATTACTTCCAATCGTTTGAGGACCCAAGGGATTCGACACTGTTACGGTAGTTGTTCCTGGCTGACTGGTACATCCTGCAACTGATACCCAAATAGAATAAACCCCCGACATAGATACAGTACTTCCTGGGATAATGTTTATTAAAGAAGAGGAAGTATATCCATTCGGTCCGCTCCAATTATAAGTACCAAAAGAAACCGGTGGAACAGAAATATTAAGGGTACTTCCTGCACACAAGGGACCATTATTTACGGGTATTGGTGTAGCAGGAGCAGGATTCACCTGCATCGTGATTGTATTTGAATTCAGAATATTGGGAGAGATACAAATTCCAGGAGCATTTAATACAAAACTTACCTGATCATTATTATTAAATGTAGTGCTGGAATAATTTAAGTTAGTAGCTCCAGGAATAGGACTGCCGTTGAGTAACCACTGATAAGTTGGAGTAGTTCCTGAGTTGGTAACAGTAGCGCTAAATGACACATTTACGCCTTGACATATTGCAGAGTTAGGACTTGCAACAATTGAGGCGGTAGGTACAGTTCCTGGACCAATGGTTACAACTACTTGGGTTCTTGGGCTTGGACATGAACTTTGAACGTAGGATATTAATATTTGACCATTTCCCGTATTAAATGCCGGAGTATGGGTGATTCCAGAACTTCCAGTTGGAGTTACCCAACTGCTTCCACCGCCGCCACCGCCGTAGCCACCGCCACCACCACCATAATACCCACCACCACCACCACCACCGTAGGTACAGGCTCCATTTCCTCCAATCCCTAAAACCCCAGCAGTGCCACATCCTTGACCTAAGTTATTTCCAAAGTTTCCTCCTCCTACTTGTGTTCCTCCAAACCCTACATATGAGGTTTGAGAGTTACATTGCCAACCCAGAGAACCCGTAGTTCCACCGCCATCCCCTCCGTGGTTGTTGTTGCTACAATTGAAGCCTGATCCTCCTCCCCCGGCTGCAGCAATAATCCTATTGGCAAAGGCGGTTCCTCCTACCCTAATATCACTTCCCCCACCTCCACCGCGAGTCCAGGTTGAACTGCCTGAGTTACCCCCTCCATTATATCCTCCAGTTGTACTTGTTGTTGTTCCACCTACATAAAAATTAAGCGTTTGACCAGGTGTAACCGCTAAAGTAGCTTGAACTCTTCCTCCTCTACCTGCATTACCATAAGCATTAATGTTTCCTCCAGAGGCGCCTCTTGCGTCTACCGTAATTGAAGTTACGCCTGTTGGAACTACCCAAGTTTGAACATTACCGGTATAATTAAAGGTTTGAGAACCATTGATAACCCCACCTCCAGCGGCTTGTACATAATAAGTAGTGTTCACACTTAAGGAGGGTGTAACATAACTTGAAGTGGTAGCTAAAGGTGTACCACCTGTTGGCGTTGAATACCATTCATAACTACCTGTGGATCCAGAGGCAGTTAGGGTTGCTGTACCAGTTCCACAAATTGTAACCCCAGGAGCTGTAGGGGCTGCCGGAGCTGTGGCAATTGATATACTTAAACTAATCGCAGGTGCACTTCCACAAACATTTGAAGGGGTTACGGTAACGGTTCCATTGTTGGTTCCTACAGTTACCGTTATGGTATCTGTCCCTTGACCATTGACTATTGTAGTCCCAGAGGGTACTGTCCAAGTATATGTTGTGGCTCCTGGAACTAATGCAATTCGAAAACCAACCGTTGACCCTGCACAAGCAGAGGTAGGCCCTGCAATCGTTCCTCCACCTGAACATCCTGAACCTGCCAGGTTTCCTAAAGCTAATGTCCAGCTATTGACATCACAAGTATTGGATCCTTTTACCCTAACAAATAAGCTATTTCCCGCTACATTCGTAGTTTGTCCACCATAATCCTGACCTACCTGGGTATAGCCAGTATTACTGAAAATCCATTCATATTGACCAATGGCTTTTGAACAATTACAACTTAAATGTCCAGTTCGGTAATAGTAGGAAAAGCTACCACAGGTACCTACTAAGCAGTTCCCTACCCCATAGGCAGATTCACAAGCCGCCAATGCGATTTGTTGATTTGTTGCACCACAACTATAGGTGAAAGTTCCTCCAGCACCATTGTTGTTACCGGTTATGGGCGCAAAACAACCTGTAGTAAAACTATTAACGGTACAACTACTAACTGTTGGAGTTCCAAATCCATTGCGAGGAACCACGCGCCAATAATATACCGTAGATGGACCTAAACCAGTAATAGAATAGGTAAGATTAGTAGTGTTCCCAACTAAAGTAGTAGGAGGATTAGCAGTACCAAAATAAATATCATAACTCGTCGCACCAGGTACAGCATTCCATCCTAAAGTTGGAGTATAAGCAATATTGGTGGCTCCATTAGCAGGTGAAAAACCAGAAGTTGCACAAGCCGGAGGACCTGTGATTGGATTACATGAACTCCAATACGCTAAATTTCTACTGAATCCTCCTCCACATCCTGAGGAACAACAATTCCCAACGTTAATATAGTAAAGCCCTGTGCTTGGGGCAGTCCAGGATAAATAAGAACCTAAGCCACACCAGTCATCGTTTTGAGCAACATTCCCACTGGTGGGTGCAGTAGATATAGTCAAATACGGATCCCCAGTGTAACTACCCCCATTACTTGAACAGTATGTAAAAATGTATTGACAACCCGCTGTAGCATTGAAAGTATAATAACCTCTTGTGTTATGAAATACTGTTTGCCAAGTGGTTGAGGGTGTAAGTGAACCTAAAGGATTATTGCAATATGCTTGGGCTTGTACTCTTGAGCTTGTTAACCCTAACCCTATCCCAATGGATATTATTGTTAGGATTATTCTGGCAATTCGTTTGGTTGAGTAAAGTTGATTCATGCGCTATTTGTACTAAACGTCGAATGGAACTGTGATTTAAAAAATTATATCATTTCATCAATTGATGTAATAACATAAACAAATATAACATGTTGATTTAAAACTCCAAAAGATAGTTTATCCATATTTTGGAATTTAAATTTCAATAGTTCCAATATTCCATGTTTTCGAAATAAAAATAATTTCTCCTCAAATTACTCATTTGCCCCAAAAATAACACTAATAGAAGTATTTTCTTCCTAATTTTTTGATTATAATCCTCCCCAATAAAATATTTTAATTTACTCAGACTTATCCCCAATTTCAATTAACTTACTAAACTCTTTTCCAGTAGTTTTGTAAATATTTCCTTCCGCTTCCCCCCTTCTTCTGCTTTGTCAACAAGTCGTTCTCCGAATTTATTCCATTGCATAACTTACGTCTTCTTCTGCTGGATTCTTTTTTATTCTCCTAAAATGGGGCGGGCTCAACCCTCACGCCCAGGCTTAAAAGGACCACCCCCAGCTATCGGTAAATTGTATGGAAAAGTTTTGGATGGAGCAGACAAATCTGGATTGGAATATTCTACCATCTCATTATTCAAACTTAATCAGGATAGCATCATAACTGGAACCCTCGTAAAAAATAATGGCGATTTTTTATTGGAAAAAATTCCCCTAGGTTCTTATCGTTTGCGGATTTCTTATTTGGGTTATCAATCCCAAGAACTTCAGGTTGTCATTTCTTTCAAAACGCCGGAAATAGATTTAGGAAATATTATCCTTCAACCTGATAATCGTGTTTTAGAAGAAATCAGTATCGAAGCTCGGAAAAATACGATTCAAATGAATATTGACCGTAGGGTTTATGAAGTGGGAAAAGATCTTTCCGCAATAGGAGGAACGGGTATTGATGTGATGCGAAATATCCCGGGAATTACCGTAGATACTGATGGCAATATTAATTTACGTAATCAATCCCCTACTGTATTTGTAGATGGACGACCTTCTGCTTTAACCTTAGAACAAATTCCGGCTGAACAAATTGATCGTGTGGAAATTATCACTAACCCTTCCGTAAAATTTGATGCCGGTACAACTGGTGGAATTGTAAATGTAATCCTCAAAAAAAATATTCTCCCTGGCTACAATGGATCTCTAAGTATTGGTGCAGGCTTACCCGAACGATATTCAGTAAACTCTAATCTTAACCTCAAGGAAGGGCCTTGGTCTGCTACCGTAGGATATAGCCTGAACCAACAAAGCGGTAATACCCTGGGATATATTGATCGAGTAAGTTTAAAGGAAAATCAAAGTATCGGTGCATACCGACAGGACAGCCGTATGTTTAACCGAAGAAGATTTAATGTAGGACGCATTTCATTGGAATATCAACTATCGAACAGAAGTACCCTTTCGCTCAATGCTAATGCGCATTTAGGAGATTTTTTAACAGTAGAAAAACAATCCTTCTCCCTGAGTCAAACAAACGGTAATCCTGCTTTGTATGGCGATAGAAAAAATGACCAAAATCGGGATTTTAAAAATGGAGGAACATCGTTTGCCTATAAATATATCGGCACTCAAAAAGAATGGTCTTCGGATATAACTTACAATGTTACCGATAGTAAAAATAATGACCAATTTTTAACCTGGAATTATAGCGCTTTAGGAAATACCATTCCCCCCTATCCCGATCAACAAAAAAATACTGGTGCTGGCTTTACCCAAAATATTACCTGGCAAACCGACTATTTACAGAAATTATCCGATTCTACCCGAATAGAGGCCGGACTAAGAGTATTTGCAAGAAGGACAGATTCTGAATTATTGGTAAATAAATTTATGATATCCTCGAATTCGTTTGAAACCGATACTGCTTTAACAAATCACTATTTAATTAACGACCAGGTATATGCAGCCTATATTAATTATTCCGGAAAATTATTAAACTGGGGATATTCGGGTGGAATCCGTTATGAACAAACCCGTTTTACAGGAACGGTTCCCAATAAAAATCAAACCTTTTCTTATTATTATCCCGATGGAACCCAGAATTTAGAAAAAGCTTTTTTTCCCTCTTTATATTTATCCCGTAAATCAGGAGATAAACAGGAATTTCAAATTAATTTTTCCAGAAAAATAAATCGCCCTAACCAAAGACAAATTATGCCCTTTGTACAATTTGCCGACCGACAGAATTTACAAATAGGTAATCCCAAACTTGCACCAGAATTTATTAACCTGGGGGAAATCAATCAAACCCGAAGATATGCAAAAGGAAATTGGTTTACTTCTTTTTATGGAAGATATACCGAAGATATTATTACAAATTATTTTTATCCTTTACCTGCAAATCCATCTGTTTGGGTAGGAACTTTTATTAATGGTAAAAATAGCTTTAGTGCAGGATTGGAAAATGCGTGGAAACATACCGTATTTAAATTTCTGGATT
>RFSG01000106.1 GCA_009924095.1 Sphingobacteriia bacterium | reverse complement strand
CACTGAACCGCCAATTTCTTATAGGTGCTGTTATGCCCAGTGCTGATTGTCATTTTTTCTCTTCGCTAAATTTTACAATGAAAATGTCAGAGTCACCTTGGTTAGTTAATGTCTGGTTATCAATTTTAAGTGCTTTTTCATCAAATGAACCAGTGAGAAAAATATTTCCGTTTTTGTCGGTTGTGATGCCACGCCCTGCATTTCTACCTGAGCCACCATAATCTACTCCCCAAATTTCATTACCGCTTTTGTCATATTTTAAAAGGAAAATATCTTCTGAACCCGCTACGGTTTTAATAGAACTCCCTGCAAAGGTAAATTCACTCCAATTGGAGCCCGTGCAAAAAGCATTTCCGTTTTCGTCCACAAAAAACTCGCGGGTAGCTGTTGCAGGTGCTTCTCCATTATTACCTCCAGCAGATTTTGCCCAAAGTAATTCTCCATCTTTATTAAATTTAGCAATGAAATGATTAATTGATCCGTTATTTGTTAACGTATCAGATTTCGTAATAATAGTTTTGCTAAAATATAAACCTGCAAGATATACGTTTCCAAACGCGTCAATTTCGCAAGAAGCAATTTCGCCACCTGCACCACCAAAATTCTTGGCCCAAATAGCTTGTCCTGTTGGGGAGTATTTCGCTACAAAAGCATCTCCGCTTTTTTCTGAAAAAGAATTGAGTGTAATATCATCAAAAGTTATAGTTGTATTGAAGTATCCCCCTATAAACACATTACCTTGCTGGTCGGAAGCAACGCCTTGGGCTTCACCTTCTCCATTGGGTGATTTGGCCCAAATTATTTGTCCGTCATTTGTGTATTTAGCAAAGTACAATCCGCCTTTTTCATTGCTGAATTTAATACCATCACCAAAATCCATCACAACACCTGCTATACCTGAAATAATTACATTATCATCTTTGTCAAGTGTTATAGTGCTGTAATCGCCATTACCTCCATCACCTCCAGCATTTTTTGCCCAAATACATTTTCCTTGTGGCGAAAATTTTGCAACATACATATCAGAGCCTTTTTCTGTTTTGTTGTTCAATGTAACATTTCCAAATGTTATTTTTTTACTTTCAAACCAGCCTACAACATAAATGTTTCCTTTCTTGTCCGTAACGCAACTTGTGGCGTGGTCGTCTCCTTTATCACCTGCTGTAACCGCCCAAAGTGCTTTCCCTTTTTTATCTAATTTGATGATAAAAATGTCTGCAACGTCAGCATTGTCTGCGATATTTTTCGTCAATGTAATATTGTCTAATGTAATTGAATTGCTTTGAAAACGACCAACAATAATTATGTTTCCTTTTGAGTCGGTTTCGATGCTGTTTGCACGTTCATTACCTGTTCCACCAATAGCTTTTGTCCACTCAACTTTAGGTGTCTGGGCGTTAACGAAAGTCGTAACACAAAATGTCATTAAGGTCAAAATTTTTATTTTCATTCTGTTTTATTTTTTATTCGTGTCTTTTCTGGTTGTGCTCGTCACGCATTGTGCATAACGGTTTGCGGCTTTGCGTTCGGGCGGGTTCTTTAGCACTAAACTCGAAACGAAGCACCACAGTTCAAATCTAGTAAAAAGCGTCAGACGAAGCACAAAACCCCGCCTGACGCAAAACCGCTGTTGGCAGTAGTGCTTATTTGGTTTTTCAGAAGACTATCACTTTCCCAACATCATTTTTAGTCAGTCTGTTTGTAGAAATGTCCGTTAGTGATAGTGATTTATAGTTTCTTGAAATATAGTTTACATTTATCAAGTCAACCGCTTTTTGCAACATCTTTCCGTTTGCTCCTGTCACTTGTCCAATGAGTTCTACATTGTTTTTCTTTGCAAGTTTCACAAATTTACCCATCATCATTTTCATCAACCATTTCATAATTCCTGGCAAATTTACACCCGCTTTGTGCATAATTTGAAGTATCAACAAACTTTACAGAAACTACTTTTTTAGGTTGCAAAGCAATTGATTTTTTCAGAATGTCATCACCAAGCACGTCAAAAACATAATCTACTTGTTTGGTTTTTAAAACCTGAGAAAAGTCTTGTGTTTTGTAGTCGATAAATTGGTCAAGTCCTGCTTTGTCCAAAACAGGTTTGTCCGATTGACTGCCTGTGCCAATAACAAAAAGTCCCATTTGTTTGGCTAATTGCAAAGCCTGAAAACCTACACCACCGCCAACACCGTGAATGAGGATTTTTTCTCCCTTCTTTGCGTTTAGTTGCGTCAAACTATCATAGGCTGTAAGTAATGGCAAAGCAATTGTTCCTGCTTCCTTAACTTCTATGTTACTCGGAATTTTGGCACAGTAGTTTGCAGGAATGGTAATTTCTTCTGCCCAAGTTCCAATGTCACTGAACAATCGGTAAAAAATAACATTGTCGCCCACAGAGAAATCATTTACATTTTTTCCAACTTCTAATACAACACCAGCACCATCTATTCCACCAATTTGCGGAATTTTGTACTTTAATGAAGGAAATCCTTTCATTAAATCCATATCAACAGGATTAATTCGGCTACTCACCATTTTTACTTTCAATTCGTCCGATTGTGTTTTAGGGCTTTCTATATTTTGAACTTTCATAGTAGAAAATTCTTTGCCTCCTTTTGTTCTAATGATTGCTTGCATATTCAAAATTATTTGTTGCACAAATTTACTACCTTTGTCAAAATAATTGGTGTAGTCACCAACTATTGTTATAGTCTAAAAATATAGACCAATGGAAAATAAAAGAAAAACAAAGGAATTTAATCCTAATAATTGTCCTGTTACCCATTGCTTAAATAAAATTGGGGGCAAATGGAAACCTGTTATCATTCATTTGATACGAAAAGACTGTAACCGTTTTTCAATGTTGCAAAAGGCAATTCCTGATATTAGCAAACAAATGTTGGTCAACCAACTTCGGGAAATGGAAGAGGACAAAATTTTAGAACGAATTATTTATGCAGAAATTCCGCCAAGAGTGGAATACAAAATTTCAAAATACGGTCAAACTTTGTTTCCTATTATTGATAGTATGTCAGATTGGGGATTGAAGGATTTGAAAAAGTCGCCAAAGTAATTTCTGTCGGTTTTGACGGTTGGTTGTAGCATTACTGCCAACATCCCGCTTTGCGAACTTTCATCCTCTGTTGCGCATACTTTCCTTATGGCTGAACCCCCTGTATTCCATTTTAACAGATTCATAACCAATATTTAGGAATCGTTGGGGTAGCTTCATCTTCCAAAAATATACCCCCGCAATTACAAATCCAAATTATCCAAAGGGCTCTATACCTTTTCTTCCCCTTTCCGGGTAATATGGGTGTAAATCTCAGGATTGACACAGTTTATCGGACAACCTCTATTTTTTAACCCTGGAGGTTTTAGGTATAATTTGTCAAATGAAGCACCAAACCTCCGGGGTTTTATCCTTTCCCGTAGCCCTTCAAAAACGCCACCAGCAATCTTACCCCTACCCCTGTCCCATTTTTCGAACGATAACTATCCTGTTGTGGCAAAAACGCCGGACCTGCAATGTCCAAATGTATCCAAGGATAATCGGTAAACTTCTGTAAAAACTTGGCAGCTGTAATAGATCCCGCTCCCGGACCTCCTATGTTTTTCTGATCCGCAATATCGCTCTTTAATAAATCATCATATTCTTCCCACAACGGGAATTCAACCATACGCTCATGCACTACATGACCTGCTGATTGTAACTGTTGATTTACCTTAGCATCCGCTGTACTCATCATCGCAATACCAATATTCCCCACCGCTACTACCGCCGCTCCGGTTAATGTTGCTAAGTCAATCACCAATTCAGGCTTTAATTTCTTTGCATACGCTAATGCATCCGCCAGTATCATTCTTCCCTCTGCATCTGTATTTAACACCTCCACCGTAGATCCGTCATGCATGTGAATTACATCTCCAGGGGTATAAGCTTGTTCTCCGGGTCTATTGTCCGTAGCCGGAATTAAACCAATCACATGTATCGGCAATTGTAGTTCTGCAATAGCACAAAAAGCTCCAATCACAGCTGCAGCGCCTGCCATATCCGATTTCATGGAATCCATAGAATTCGGGGTAGGTTTTAAACTTAATCCACCGGTATCATATACCACCCCTTTTCCTACCAATACTATCGGTTTTTTGTTTTTTGCCTGGGCAGGCTTCCATTCTAAAATACTGAAAGTAGGAGGCAAAATACTGCCGTAATTAACTGCTAATAATCCCCCAAACTTATTCTTCTCAATTTTGGCTTTATTCCATACCTCAACTGAAAACTTATATTGTTTTCCCAATTGTTTTGCCTTGTTTCCTAATTCTTCAGCAGTTAAGGTAATAACGGGTTCATTCACTAAATCTCTGGCAATGCAAGTGGCGGATGCAACTTTCTGAGCTTCTGTGGCGGCTTGTTTTACTGCGGCTTTGCGTACTACCAAAGTTGCAGCCTGAATGCTATTAGCTTTTGCAGTATGGGTTTTTAAGGATAAATATTGATAATTCCCTAAAATCAAGGTCTCGGTAATGGCGCCTATTAGTTCTGAACCTCGTGCAGAATCTTCAATCCCCGGGCAATGCACCAACATGGTTTTATGCTTATGTTCATTGCCACTATTTAAAGCGCGCATGGTTTTTTTACGAATGCGCTCTAATGAAATATCTTCCCAAGATCCTATCCCCGCAAAACAAAATTGCTGCGTGCCATTATGATAATAAACTCTATTTCCAACTTCCGCCCACGCTTTAGAAGGGGATAAAACCTTTGCCCCGATAACCTTTTCAATCCATGCGGATACTTCACTAATATTGTCAACAGAACAATAAATAAGGTTATAATCTAAGGGTTTAACAGAAACCGAGGTATTAAAGGTTAATTGCATTTAAAAAACGTTTTTAAAGTTTGGGAAGGTAAATTTACAATGAAATGGATAAAGTTAAACCAAAGAAAAAATTAGGGCAACATTTTCTAAGAGATGAAGCCATTGCGTATAAAATAGTTTCTCAGCTTCAAGCTCCTACGGATGAATTGGTAATTGAAATAGGACCCGGGGAAGGAGTGCTTACACAGTTTTTATTACCGAAATGGAAAAACTTTATAGCTATCGAAATTGATGAAGAATCGGTGCATCATCTGCAACAAAGATTTCAATCCGAAAAGATTTCTATTTGTCATGAAGATGTATTAAAGTATCCTTTTGAGGAATATGAGCAAGATTTTTCGGTGATTGGAAATCTTCCCTACAACATTTCTTCTCCTATTTTCTTTCAATTGTTGGAAAGCAGAAAACATTTTCGGGAAGGCGTATTTATGATACAAAAAGAAGTGGGTGAAAGAATCGCTGCACCCCCGGGTTCCAAAACTTATGGAATTCTTTCCGTGTTATTGTCGAGATATTACACATGTTCGTTTATGTTTACCGTAAAACCTGGCTCGTTTTTTCCTCCTCCGAAAGTATTAAGTGGCGTTATCCGGTTCACAAGAAAGCCAGAGCCTGATCCAATCCCTACCTTTAAAGTTTTAAAACAAGTGGTGAAAGCTGCTTTTAATCAGCGTAGAAAAACCTTACGGAATGCTTTATCTATGTATAAATTCAATCCTTCTCCTGATGTAGAAAATATGCTTGCGCTGAGAGCAGAACAATTATCTCACGAATCGTTTGCCTGGCTGTGTAATCAAATTATCCCATGAATAAAGACCTTGCTGAAATTCAATATTTATATACCCCAGGACCCGTTCCCATTCCTGCACCCGTGCAGCAGGCAATGCAAGCTGTTCCTATTCATCATCGTTCCGAACAGTTTACTGCATTATATAAAAGTTTACAATCGGGATTACAAGGTTTATTTTTAACTCAACACCCGGTATTGTTAATCCCAGGAAATGGTTCAGGGGTTTTTCAAACCGTATTGGCTTCCTTATTCAATGCCGGAGATAAAGTCATTGTAATCAATAATGGTAAGTTCGGTAAGCGCTGGGCTTTGGTGTCAGAATATTTAGGCTTTGATTTAGAAGAAGTAATTTATCCCTGGGGGGAATATCCTTCGAGCACCGATGAATGGGTAATGAATATTAGCAAACATGCCCCCAAAGGGGTTATTCTCGTTCATTCGTTCATTCCGAAACTTCCACGGCTACGGTTTGTGATTTAGAATCTATTGCCTGGACCCTTCGTCAACACTGTCCCGAAACGCTCATCGTAGCGGATACCCTTACCTCAGTAGGGATAATTCCTTTTTATATGGATGCCTGGGGAATTGATGTTGCCGTTACCACCAGTCAAAAAGCATTAGAAGCCCCGGCAGGTGCTGGGTTTGTAGCGATAAGTCCGAATGCAATTCAACATTTAAAATCCTCTATAGGATATAATGCCTTTTCATTGTATTCCGCACTCGAAGCACATTACAAAAATGAAGTGATGAGTACCCCAACTGCACAAATATTAATTGGAGTAGATGCTAGTTTAACCTCTATTCATCAGGAAACTTTGCCCATTTTCGTTGGAATCGAGTACATACGCGTGCAAGTCGTTTTAGAACTGAATTACGAAATATGGGTGCTACCTTACCCTCTTCTCAACCCGCCGATGGATTAACCGCTTTTTCATTTCCAGATATTAATATGTCGGATTTGCGAAAACAATTAATCCATACAGGATATTTATTAGAAGGCGGACAAGATCAATGGGCAAGTAAAATATTGAGAGTTGCCCATTGGAATAATTATGATTTAAAAAGAGATGAAGAACTACTTAAAATAATTAATCATTTAATTCATGCATAAAGATATTAATTCTTCTCCCCGTTATATTTGGTTGGCAGATCCTTTTCCGGTTTCCTTCCAAAATAAATTAATGGAATTAGGTTGGAATTTATTAGAAAAGAATGATCCGCGTGCGCCGGAATTATCTACAGTTTTATTAATTAATAGTGCGTTTTCGATTACGGCTGAAAGTATTAAACAATGGCCATCTTTGAAATTAATATTAAGAGCCGGAGTAGGTACCGATCATATGGATTTAGAGGCTATTACTCAAGCTGGAATACAATTGTATAATACCCCCGGAGCAAATGCACAAGCAGTAGGAGAAATGGCGATAGGGGCTTTGTTGTCTTTAGTTAGAAATATATATAAATCAAATCTGGAGGTTAAAAATAAAATCTGGAAAAGAGAAATTAATAGAGGATTTGAATTAAGTGAATTAAAGATAGGAATTATTGGATTGGGAAATACAGGGTCGGCTTTTGCCAATTGTTTAAAAGGATTTAACACCTCAATAATTGCATATGATAAATATAAACAGGATTGGAATCCTGAATTAGCAAAAAAGGTAGAATTAGAAGAATTATTGGCAACCGCTGAGGTAATTTCTTTGCATATTCCACAAACAACAGAAACTGTTAATTTAATTAATGATGCTATTTTTAATCAATGGAAACAGGCAAAATATTTATTAAATTTTTCAAGAGGAGGAATTGTTAATTTATCTTCCTTAATCTCTGCATTAGATAGAGGTTATTTATTAGGAGTACATTTAGATGTATTACCTCAGGAAAAATTCAATCCTAATACAAATGAATTATTACTTCCAGAATCAGAGCTAATCCTATATGAGCAAGTACTGAATCATCCTAAAATACAAATGAGCCCACATATTGGAGGCTGGACCCATCGCTCAAAAGCGCAAATTGAAAATGCATTATTAAATTCCTTACAAAGCTGGATGCAGGAAAATCAATAGGCTTATAAAGGATAATCCCACTCGTTTTTAGTATACTTATCTTTAATTTCGTTCGTTACTTTTTCTTCACTTAAAAAATTATTCAGTATGAAAGTGCTTCGATTATTATTAATGCCATTTGCATTTCCCCTAATTGTATTTTCTCAATCTCCAATCTTACCTCAAGAACCCCCTTTTATTGAGATTAATGGTACTGCAGAATTGGAAATTGTACCCAATGAATTGTATGTATCTATTGTATTAAAAGAAAGGATTGATGGGAAAGATAAAATAACCGTTCCCGAATTAGAAGACAAAATGAAATCAGGACTAAAGAATTTAAAAATTGATATGACCCAATTATCCCTGGCAAATGCAAATGCCGATTATCTAAACAGAAGATGGAGGTCGAAAGAAGTAATCTCTCAAAAAGAATATTTATTAAAATTGGAAGATTCCAATTCCTTAAGTAAAGTATTTCAAATGTTAGATGAAATTAATATTCAGGATGCCTGGATTTCGAGAGTGCATCACACGAAAATGGATAGCTTAAAAAAAGAGGTAAGAATAAATGCGATTAAAGCGGCAAAGGATAAATCGGATTATTTATTAAAAGCTATTCAACAGCAAACCGGTAAAGCATTAATCGTAAGAGAAAATGATTGGGGATATCCTCAGCCTATGTACAAAAATGCAAATATGGCTGCATCTTTTATGGACTCCGTGGAATCAGGCATGGCAGAACCTGAAGTTGATTTTCGTAAAATTAAAATATCCTCTTCGGTGTACGTTAAGTTTGAGATTAAATAACCGATATAAAAAGGAAAAGCCGGAACGTTCCGGCT
>RFSG01000105.1 GCA_009924095.1 Sphingobacteriia bacterium | reverse complement strand
TAATTGTTTACCTGAATATCAAAATATATATCCTGATTTTACCATTACTTTAATCGGTAATCAAGTATGGAAAGAATTAGCTGAAACTTGGGACTTAAACTCTATACATCATTTTATTTGGGTAGATAAATCAAAATTTAGAAAAGATATTTCTTATCGAAATTCAATTTTTAATTCCTTTGCAACACTAACTGCAGATACTGTAATTGCACCTGCCTATTGTAGGGATGTTTTTTTGGAAGATAGTATTGCTGCGGTAATTCCTGCAAAACATAAATGGGCATGGGGTCAAAAGGATTATTTACCTTGGAAAAAGAAATTTCAAGAGAAGGTATTTACACAGTTAATTCCGGATGTTAATATTCCCATATTTATGGGAGAGATTAATCAGGCGTTTATGAATAGGGTTGGAATGCAAGAATCTAAATTTATAAATAAGTTAAGTTTTCCCTTGAATTCAGAAACGCCTATAAATCCTTATTTAGTTATATTTCCGGGAGCGGGAGCAAGACAAAAAATATGGGCATTCAATAATTATATTGAAATTATACATAAGCTTGTGCAAGCTCCCTATAGGATTAAAATTTGTGGTGGTCCTGGGGACTTGGCATTAGGAGAGCGAATACAGAGGGAATTTATAAATACCAATAGGGTAGAGAATCTTTGTGGTAAAACGAATTTAGTTGAGTTAGGTAATGTAATTGGCAATGCGAGTTTAGTAATTACGAATGATACCAGTGCTGCTCATTTTGCAGGAATAGCGAAAACAAAAGTGATTGTAATATTAAATGGGAATAACTATGGGGCGTTTTTTCCCTACCCTAAAGAATATACCGACGTAAAGTGTATTTATCCTCCGCAGATTCAACAAAAATTATTAACACCTGAATTTATTCACTGGAAAGGGGCAGGGGAGATGAATGGGATAAGTGTTAATCAGGTTTGGGAGAAAATAATCGAAGAATTAATTACTTTGTAGATTTAACTTTAATGGTATTTCTATTTTTTTTATTTATCAAATTAGTACATAAAAGCACTATAATACATTTTAAGCCAGCAACTCAGGATGTTTTTCTAAATATTTATCTCTTAAATAAATACCCATTAATTTACTAATGATATCCATATCTAGGTAAATGGATTTTCCCTCATTTATTTTATATTCAGGATAATGATAGATATAATCTTTAATTCTTTTAAATATGGGTTCCCTACTTACTTGAAGAATTCCCATAGCACATGAATCTTGCACATCTAAGGCTGTTTTCGGAGCCATGCTGTCAATTAAGATTTCTAGTTCTGAATAGTTTTCTTCAATGAATTGTTTACCCTTAATAGCTGTCAATATCTCTGTGCCAATGGAGGTGAGAATTAATGGGGAATTCGCAACAAATAACTTTGAATCAAAATCAGTATGTTTGGCTTTCAAGAATACCATTAAGGAACTTAATTGATTTTGTACGATATTAAGTTGCCCTCCAACTTCAACAATTGCATGGGTGTTTTTTTCGACTACAGTTTCCAGATTTTTGAACCGAATAAAAAGTTGAGATACCTTCCAGGTAGCTATAATACAACCCATCAAAAGTGCAAGTATAAGCGTGATGGACGGAAAGCTATTCCAAGACCAATCCAAAAAGGTTTCAAAAAGAACATCTAAGTACATCTTATTTTCAGTTATGTAGCCTAATATGCGTTGGCTACGGTTGTTTGTTACTGTAAAAATACAAACCCCTCAAAGAAAAAAAAAGGACATTTGCATCAGGTATTGATGAAAAGGTATTTTGTCTTTATTTAAGTGTTTAAAATTCAATTTTGTATACGATTTTCACCTTTTAATAATTAGTTTTCCACTTACTCGTAAAAGCCGGTCTGAAATACCTAAACTGCTTTTTCTTTAATTAGAAATGGATGTCTTTTTAACTTAAATTATTATGATTTCTTCAGAATTAATATTCTTTAAAATCTATTCAATAAAATATTAAAACTAAGTATTTGGTTTTTAAGGAATGGATTAATTAATCTTCCCTTCCCCATTTAATTAAATACCTGTTTTTCCAACGGGTATTATGATAAACATCTAAGGAAGTAATAATTGCCATAAGCGCAAATAATGGAATTGCCACTTTTCCTTGATCCATCAAATTATTTACTATCGCATGTAAATAATACGTTACCAATCCTCCGGTTGCAGCGGCGAAATATAGTCGTATTTGGGGGGATTGTGTTTGGAAAAAACCTCGTATTCCTCGAATTAAGGTTACGATATACAGGGCTAATAAAAGTAATCCTCCTAAATACCCCATTTCTGAGGTTGCTAATAAAAATTCATTATGCGTAGTTCCATTATCCCCATGATTGGTACTAATTCGCGTAAGCCATCGGGATTCCTGAAAAGGGGCATAATTCATGGCGTAAGTTCCAGGCCCCATTCCAGTAATAGGATGGGCTTCTGCCATATGCCAAGCCGCTACCCATCGATTAAATCTTTCTTTATTGGATTGATCTGTTTTCACATCAAAAATAGATTTTAAACGATGGGTTAATCCTTCTTGATGTTTGGCTACCTCGCGATATTCTTGTTGCGACATTTCAGAAATTAAATATCCAATTCCAATGCACAGAACAATTAATAGAGGTACCAATATTTTTCGAATCCAAGGCCAGCCATATAATATTCCCAGTATAAAACATCCTCCCAATAATCCTAACCAAGCTCCACGGGTGTAGGAAAACAAAATACCTAAGCCTAAAATAAGGGTACTTATTTTAAAAAATAATCTCCATTTCCAATGAATCCAATTACAAAATGCAAGAAGTAAAAAGCCTGGGAAAAACAGGGTGATAGATCCTCCATAAACCGTATGTTCATGATAAAAAGGACGACTAATTACATAACTGGCTTCATGGGTAAATCCTTCTAAGCCATGTAATATCAAACTAAATAATACTACTGCTATTAAAGGGGGAGCAGAGATCGTAAAAAAAGATAGTATATCGGATTCATCTTTAAAAAACATCCCGGAAATTGTATAAAAGGCAATTACGTACCAAAGGGCATTTATAAAGAATTTTAAGGAAACCATGGGCATGGTGGAATAGGGAACGGTGATTAACATCCACGAGAGCCAGGCAATTAATAATAAGGATATCGGATGTTTTAGAAATCTCCATTGAATTTTTGGCTCATTTAAATTTCTTAAAATAAATAATCCCATTAAACAAGCTGCAATTAAATCACTAGGAATACTGAGGGAAGCGGTTTCAATAAATTCACGTGCTTCAATAGCTAAAGGCATAGTGAAAAATCCGAGTTGCCAAAGTTGACGGGGATAAAAAAGGGTAAGCCAAATTCCCGTTAATCCTAAGGGGATGGCATATAAAAAGGATAAATTTTTAGTTATGAGTATCGTTAATAAAAATAAATATCCTATTAAGGCAGCTAGGAGCCACCAGCCTTCTGTCCGGTTACGAGCACCCGGCAATTGTTCGGGTTTGAACTGAAAAATCTTCATTCCCCTCAAAGGTAAGGTTTCTTCGTATTTTTGAGGGCAAACTTCGCATAAGTACTTATTTCGTTTCGGATTGGCAATATTGGATTTGTGGTATTGCTTAACCTATTGGTTAAGCCGGGATGGTTATTTACCGAAATGTTATTGCAAAATCGGGTAGGGCATGAGGCCTGGGGGCGATATGCAGCGTTAACCGCATTAGCCATGTCGCTTACGGTATTAACTGATTTTGGGGTAAATCAATACACCACCAAAAGTTTGGCCGCTGATGCGGGAAAATTTAAAGCCTGGTTCCCGGATTTATTAGGATTCAAAGCGGTTCTATTATTTATTTATCCGATAGTGCTAATTGGTGCCGGAGCAAGTTTGGGATATTCCTGGAAAGAATTGGGATGGCTTACCCTCATTGCCTTTTCTTGGTCGATCATGCAATGGGTTCAATTCTTACGCACCAGTTATCAAGCTTTTCAACATTTAAAAATAGACGGATGGGCATCTGTAACCGATAAAATAGTGTTGATTCTATTTAGCATAGGATTTTTGATTTCCGGTTCTGCTGAATTGTCTCCTTTTTTATATTTATTGGCTTTATCCTCTATAATAACCTTATTTATATTTATGGGAATAACGCTACGTACCTATGGAAAATTAAGATTACAATTTAATTGGGTATTTATTAAACGTATTTTAAAACTCAGTTTCCCTTTTGCCTTAATATCTATCGTATATGCAGTTCATGATAAAATAGATAAAATAATGATTGATGGGATACGAGGAGCAGAACAAACCGGATTGTATAGTGCCGCCTCCCGATGGATAGATGCCTTAATGATGTATATCTGGATTATTATGGGGATTTATTATGCTAGATTTGCACGCAATTTTAGAGATAAAATTCAACAAGCGAAATTATTAGAAGCCGGACAACTATTAGGTGCATTACCGATGATTTTGGCAATGGGGATTTTGTTGTTTTTTGGAGAAGAAATTACCAGTCGGGTGTTTACCCGAAGTTCTCCTTTTGAAATACAAGAAATTCAGGCTTCCTTAAATTGGCTTGCCGCCGCAACTTTAATTAATTCCACCTTTGTAATTTATAGCACACAACTTACCGCTATCGGTTATGAAGGACCTGTTACCCGTATGGTTGGATTGAGTATTTTATTTAAAATAATATTTAATTTTATATTAATTCCATACCTTGGAGCTGAAGCTGCTGCCATGGCTACCTTTATTACGTATGTTTTACTGTCTGCTGGATATGTGGCCTTAAGTCAAACCAAAACTAAAGTACAAATTCCCTATCCACAATTATTACGATTATTATTTTTAACTGTATTATTTATTCCTGCATTAGGTATTTGTAAATATTTTTTAAGGGCAGAAATTGCGATGGGATTGGGGATTTTGATTTATTTGGGATTAGGTAGTTTGTTGGGATTAATTTCAGTTTCTAAAATAAAGGGATTATTACAATGAAACGTCCACAAATAGGGGTAAATGCCAGATTTTTATTGCCCGACCGATTAGAAGGAATTGGGCGATTTTCGCATGAAGTTTTACAACGTTTAGTGGTAAATATGTCGGACGTTGATTTTCACTTTTATTTTGATCGACCCTATTCAAAAAAGTATTTATATGCATCGAATGTAATTCCCCATCATATTCCACCCCCTGCCCGGCACCCCTTGTTATGGTTAGCCTGGTTTGAATTGGGAATTCCTTACATATTATCTAAAACAGAAGCACAAGCATTTTTCTCTCCGGATGGATATTTATGTTTAAATACTAAAATCCCCCAATTTCCAGTATTTCATGATATTGCATTTGAACATTATCCTAAGGATATTTCCGCTATTTATGCCAGGTATTATCAAACTTTTTTCCCGCGATTTGCACGTAAGGCAAAACAAATCCTAACCGTATCTGAATTTAGCAAATTAGATATTATAGAAAAATATCATATTAACGCTGAAAAAATTACAGTAATAGGGAATGGATGTTGTGAAATATTTAGCCCTATTCCTGCAACAGAATATAATGAACTACCCTATTTTCTGTATGCCGGGGCAATTCAACCTCGAAAAAACTTAGAGAATTTATTATTAGCTTATGATAAATTTCGGGATAATTATCCCTCCCGTGTGATATTAAAATTAACCGGAAGAAAAGCCTGGAATTTTGAAAATATCATAAGTACTTATGAAAATATGAAATATAAGTCCGATGTAATATTTACTGGATTTGTGTCAGATGCCGAATTAAATCGTTTATATGCCGGGGCAATAGCTTTGTGTTATGTTTCTAGATTTGAAGGCTTTGGTCTTCCTATTTTAGAGGCGTTTCATGCAGGAACTCCGGTAATTACTTCTAAGACGTCTTCTATGCCTGAGGTGGCTGGAAATGCTGCATTGCTGGTTAGTCCAGAAAAGGTAGAAGAAATAACACAAGCTATGTTGAATCTGGCTTTGCATCCGACTTTGCGCCAAGAATTAATACAGAATGGCAATATCCAAAAAAATAAATTTAGTTGGGAAAAAACGTCGGGGTTGGTGGAAACTATTTTAAGAAAATCTATTCGATAAATTTGTTCTTTTATAAATAATTTTTTTAGGATAGGTGATTTTTCGTGAATGTACTATTTTATTAATGTAGGTGGGTTTTTAATTTTAAAAATATTAAACCGTCTTAATCAGGATTTACAGGATTAAAGGATGAATAGGATTTAAGGGGGAAATCGTGTAAATCCTTATATAGACATAGGATTAAGGATTGAGTAGTATTTAATAGATGAAACCTTTTCATCCTAGAATCCTATTCAATCCAAAATCAAATTCAACCCAAATCCTGTTCATCCTATAATCCTGTAAATCCTGATATAAGGATTGTGTGGTATATAATGGATGAATCCTGTTCATCCTATAATCCTGTAAATCCTGATATAAGGATTGTGTGGTATTTAATAAATGAATCCTGTTCATCCTATAATCCTGTAAATCCTGATATATGGATTGTGTGGTATTTAATAAATGAATCCTGTTCATCCTATAATCCTGTAAATCCTGATACTGACATAGGATTCGAGGATGCCCAGGATTTTAATACTAATATGACCATAAATTTGGGATAGGTGTTTTAGACAATAAAATTTTATATTAGTAGCATGGAACTGGATGAAATAACCTATAAGATCAATGGTTGTGCTATGAAAGTGCATAACACACTGGGTAATGGCTTTCAAGAAGTTATATACCAGCGGTGTTTGGCTATTGAATTGGAAAGAGCAGGTTTGGTATTTGGTAGAGAAATTGAACAAACTATTTTTTATGAGGGAATTGATGTTGGAACACGAAGGGCTGATTTTGTTGTAGAAAGTAAGGTAATTGTTGAAATAAAAGCGGTTATAAATTTAGAAGATGTTCATTTAGCGCAAGCAAAAAACTATGTAGTTGCTTATAATTCGCCAATCGGCTTACTTATTAACTTTGGTGCCAAAAGTTTACAATTCAATAAAATATTCAACTCGAGGTATAACTCTAAAAATGTCTGAATCAGGATTTACAGGATTATCGGATGAAAGGATTTAAGGGGGGAATCGTGTAAATCCTTATATAGACATAGGATTAAGGATTGAGTAGTATTTAATAGATGAAACCTTTTAATCCTAAAATCATATTCAATCCAAAATCAGATTCAACCCAAAATCCTGTTCATCCTATAATCCTGTAAATCCTGTAAATCCTGATATAAGGATTGTGTGGTATTTAATGGATGAATCCTGTTCATTCTATAATCCTGTAAATCCTGATATAAGGATTGTGTGGTATTTAATGGATTAATCCTGTTCATCCTATAATCCTGTAAATCCTGATATAAGGATTGTGTGGTATTTAATGGATTAATCCTGTTCATCCTAAAATCCTGTAAATCCTGATAAGGATTGTGCGGTATTTAATAGATGAATCCTGTTCATCCTAAAATCCTGTAAATCCTGATACTGACGATTCCGCCTATTGACATAAATCATTTTTTTGAGGGCTGATTATGAAGAATTTTGGAGTATGTCAAATGATCTTCTAACTAAATATGATGTACCAGTTCCTCGTTATACCAGCTATCCTGCGGTGCCTTGCTGGGAACCTGAATCTTTATCTTTAATAGATTGGGAAATAAATGTTAGGAATGCTTTTGCCTCCCAGGGTAAACAGGGAATATCCTTATATATTCATTTGCCCTATTGTGAAAAGCTTTGTACTTATTGTGGATGTAATAAAAAAGTAACCCGTAATCATGCGGTAGAGCAACCCTATGTTCAAAGTATAATTAAAGAATGGAAAATATATCGTTCTTTAACTAATGAACCACCTTTATTAAAAGAATTACATTTAGGGGGAGGGACGCCTACATTTTTTTCTGCGCATAATTTAGCAGAATTAGTTCAACCTATTTTAGAGGATTGTGAAATATCTCCCGATGCGGAATTTAGTGTAGAAATTCATCCGGTTGGAACAAGTCATAATCAATTAAAAACCTTAGCAGAATTGGGATTTAAAAGAATAAGCATAGGCGTTCAGGATTTTGATCCAGGTGTGCAATATTTAATTAATAGAATACAATCTTTTGAAATCACAAAAGAAGTAATGGAATTAAGTTATGCATCAGGATTTACAGAAATTAATTTAGATTTAATTTATGGATTACCGGGTCAAACGGTAGAAACTATTGCTAAAACAGCCCGTAAGGTAGTTCAATTGCATCCTGCCCGAATATCTTTTTATGCGTATGCCCATGTGCCCTGGAAAAGCCCAGGTCAAAGGTTATATTCGGATAATGAATTTCCTGTTGGGGAAGAGAAACGAAGATTGTATGAAACCGCACGTGCGATTTTAGAAGCTGGAGGGTATAGAGATATTGGGATGGATCATTTTGCTTTACCGGAGGATTCTTTATTTAAAGCCAGGGAAGCAGGAACTTTGCACAGAAATTTTATGGGATATACTCCTTTAACCACACAATTATTAATTGGTTTGGGTGCCTCTGCAATTAGTGATACGGGTACTGCATATTTTCAAAACACAAAAGAGATAGAAGAATGGAAGACTTTTGTAAATGCAGGACAATTATCGAAATGCACAGGTCATAAATTAACTCCGCTAGATCAAGAAATTCGGGAGAGAATTGTGGGAATTATGTGCAATGGTAAAGCTATATTACCCGAAGCCTCAAAGGAATTAGATTCTGTTTTATTTTTATTATCCGATTTAATAGAAGATGGATTAATATGTGTTGACGAAAATCAAATTGTTGTAACCGAAACCGGACGACCCTTTCTTCGAAATATTGCCGCTTGTTTTGATCCTAGATTAATAGATCGTGTAAATACAATTCCCAGATTTAGCCGAGCGATATAGGTGATACTAAAAGATTAAAATTAAAGAATAGATTATTATAATAAATTATTATAATAAATTCGGACTACACGTTTACCAT
>RFSG01000104.1 GCA_009924095.1 Sphingobacteriia bacterium | reverse complement strand
GCCAGGCCATATTTTTTTGACGTATGAATCACAAACCAAATAAAAGTATGCAGAAAGCAGCAGCACAGGCGCTACGCTGGAGGGATGCAGCGCCCGAAAGCCAGAAGGCAGGAACCCGAGTAGGAATATACATAGCAAACCATATTTTGCGCCGGCACAATCTTAGCTTATACACAATTGCGAGAATTTACCTTTTTTTGATTAGGAACGAAAGATTTAAGAATTATGAAGCTGGAACGAAAGCCAGGCAAGCCTGGGGACTTTGGGGAGGACAGGCAGGACTGAACTGGAGCGGGAGGATATTACGGAAGGAGGGATGGATATGAGCCAGCTCAGCCTATTTCCAAAAAATCCTACAGAGAAGCAACAGGATCAGAAACTATGGTATAAAGTAAGATGCAGTAATTTTTACAAAAGAATTTCACAGGATAAGATTTTTACGTTTACAACCCAGGAAGAAGCCCAGATGAAAATAGAGGAGTGGAATAAACAGGCAGCAGGAAATAATGGATACATATACCAGGAAAGAGTTACACAAGCCTTTATGAATGAATTAATTATAGAGGACAGGCGGCAGGACGCTTGATAAGTTAGGATAACTAGCACAAAAACCAACGGAAACCCAACCCAAAATATCGCCAGAAGAAACCTACGCAAAGCGAGGAAGATCTGATTTTTTCAGTACGAACCTAAAAATAGCGCTGCATAACGCCAACCCTGGAAGCGAAATCCGAAAACGGTATTTAATGAGCACTTTTTGTAATAAAGAGCTATCGAAATCAGAGGGAAAAATTACCGGGAAGTATTGTGGACAGCGCTGGTGTGTGACTTGTAACAGGATCAGGACAGGGGAGCTGATTAATACCTACCTTCCAGAAGTTAAGGATATAGAGGACCCCAGATTTATTACGTTGACGCTGAAAAATTGCACTGGTGAGCAGTTAAGAGATCGCGTCAAATGGATGATTAAAGCCTGGTCTAGAATCCAAAAAAAAATTACCAGAAAAAACGGGATAAAAGGATATAGGAAATTAGAAGTAACACACAATCAGCGGTTCAATGACTTCCACCCACATTTCCACGCAATAGTATCAGGGCAGGATAATGCCAGAGAAATTATAAAAATATGGCTGCAAGAGTGTAATAAGGCAGGAATTGAATCAGATCCACTTTGGCAGGACGAAAGGAAGGCAGATCTGAAAAGTATGAAAGAGCTTTTTAAGTACACTACCAAGATCCTTCCGAAAAAACCGAAAGGGAAGACCTGGGAAGAGGTATTCTCTGACTTGAAGCGCGTCAAATCATTTCTTCAGGGACAAGATGTAATATACAGAGCACTGGTACGCGTCAGATGTTTTCAGCCGTTTGGTTTTAAGCCGGTAAAAGAGGAAAGTAAGGAAGAGGAGAAACTACAGGTAGCAGCCCAGGAAACAGCGCTGAACATTCCCGATGGAGTATATATAAGAGATGGCCGAGGCAACTGGGAGCACATTGAATTTAACATAAAAATTCACAACAGACCCCTGACAGAGCAGGTAATTAAACTAGTTAGCCTGATGGGAGGTAATTATATCCGAATTTAGAGTTTTTTTGACCAGCTTTTAACAAGATTTTAGGAAGATTTTACACAGAATTTACTAAACAGAATAGTAAAAACCGGTAAATTATTGCCTGTAAAAAACTATTTTGCACAAAAAATTGGTATTTAACAGCAATTCGTATATTTTTGCTATCGTATGCCAGTATTATTAGTAATAGGAGCCCTGTATTTTATATTTAATCTGATAAAACAGGAGAACATAAGCCTGGAACCAGTGGATATTGCGCTGGATCTAAATAGCGGAATACCCAGACTAAAGGTAAAGACTAGAATATACAACCCTAGCCAGTTACCTTTACGGATAACACAAATCCAAGCAATGGCAGTTTATAATGGAATCAGAGTAGGTACTTTCAATATGGATAGGGTAATAACCTTACCAGGTGAAAGTAACACGTTTCACTATCTGGATCTGAAAATTACCCCGGAGGCACTTATAAAGCTACGCCAGATATATCAGAGCCAGGGTAAAATTAATATCACAGGCTACGCTATTGCCAACGGTGTACGCGTAAACTTTAATAAGAATGTCCAGTACGCTTAGATCATATCAGTATTTGACAGGTCCAGCCAACAGGCAGGAACGCGTATTAAAGCGCAACCAGAGCGCCGGAGATATTGTAAGCGCTTTACTGATGGCAGTACGCGTGAGCCTTCCAAAAACTAGAGCAATGGCCGAAAAATTTCGCCGCAGGACGCCAGAGGAAACAGCGCTGGCAGTTTATGACTTTATGCGGAAGAATTATATCTACAGGAAGGAAAGCAGCTCAAACCAGACAGCCAAAACCCTACCTAGGATATTACACGACAGCAGGAATGGAACAACAGGGGACTGCAAGCACTACAGCACCACAGCGGCTACAATTTTCAAAGCGCTGGGTATGCCTGTTTATTTCCGCGTTATTGACCAGGTAGGACGCTGGAACCACATTTTTACAGTGATAAAGTACCCAGGAGGCAAGGAAATAATAGTGGATGGGACTTATCCATATTTTAATCGGGAAACCAACTACAATAAAAAAATTGATATACCAGTATGAGGTGGACCAAAAATAAATTAAGATCACTTCTGAAGGAAAGCAATTACAAGCTGACCAAAGGGTATGAAATAAAAAAACGAAGCAGATTAAACGGTAATATGGCACTTTCATTTCTTTCCGGTGACGAAAATACACCGAGTATAAAAGCAATTGAAGCTCGCGCTTATGCACGCGAAGCTGCAGAAAACATATTAAAAGCCAAAGCGCTAAAAAATAAACTAGACGCCAGTATTGACGCGGAATTTATTGGTATGGACGATCTAGGACGAAGAAAGAAAAAAAAACGCCGGACCAGCACCAGACGCCAAAGGCGCCGGATTATCAAACAGCCTGCCCAATGTGAGTGTCCTGAATTATTAGGACTAGATGAAATAGGTAAGGAAAGAGTGGAAGGTCAAACTGGTATGCGAATACCTAAACCCAAAAGAAAGCCGGGTGAATTACCACCACTACCACCTGGTAAGGCCAAAGTACAAATGCCTAGCCAACAACCAGGAGGAGGATCAAAAACCAGAGCAGTAGATGCTATTCCTGTAGGCCCTATAATGACAGCGCCAACTGATGTAAAGAGAGCAGATACAGCTATTGTGAATAAAAAAATGGCTGAAAAATCAGTTGAAAAATTATTAGAGAAAGCAGAGGACGCAACCGAACAAGCAGAAAATGCAGCAAGAAAACCAGATCAGCCTTCTGGATTTTTCCAGGGCAAAAATATGCTAATCATAGGAGGTGTAGCAGTAGCAGCACTAGCAGGTATTTACTTTTTAACAAAAAAGAAATAATATGGAACTCGGATTAATTGGACTCGACGAAATAGCCGGAAAAAAAGAGCGCAAGGAAAAGCGGGCAAAGAAAAAAGAAGAACGCAAGGAAAAGCGGGAAAAGAAAAAAGAACAACGCCGAGATAAAAAAGCGGACAGAAAAGAAAAACGGAAACAGAAGAGAGAGGCACGCGGTGGATCACGATTTAAAAAATTTTATTTAGCACCAGCCAGAGCAGCCTTCTTCCTGTTGATGAAAATAAACTTCCTGCAGCTGCGTAAAAAACTACGCGAAGCCTGGAAGAAGGATAAAGCAAAGGTTCAGAAGGATGTAGTACGGAAATTTGGATTTAAGGAAGCGAATTTCCTTCGCGAGCTGAACAGGAAGGAAGATAGCCAGTTAAGCGCCTTCCTGGGCACTGACCCGGCCACTGGTACAGCAGTAGCACAAGCCACGCCGATAATTTTGGCAGTGACAAAATTATTGAGCGCCCTAGGTGTAGCAGCTGGAGCCCTCACTAAAGCAAAGGACAGCCTAACAGGCAAGGATAAGGAACTGGCAGATGAATTTACCGAAGGAGTTTCTGATGATATAGCCAGCACGCCAGAAGATCAGAGATCAGAAGGAGGTGGACAGAGCGCAGAAGATTACCGGCAGAAGCCAGAGATAAAAAGTGATGGAGGTATGGGAGGAAAATTACCCCTATATCTGGGTATAGGCGCCGCAGCTTTAGCAGTTTTGTATTTTGTAACAAAGAAAAAATAATATGAAAAGAAAAAAAAGAATTTCACGCAAACCAGTGTCCCGCAAACGTAGGAGAATATCTGGTATTTCTGGATCTGTAGGCGCGCGCCGCCGCCGGTCCACACGCCGGAAGGGATTTATGAATGGTCCCGCTGGTGACGCTATTGGCTTAATTCTAGGTGGTGTAGTCACTGGCCTAGTGGATAAGCCGCTTTCAGGTATTGGCCCTCTTTCTGACGCCAAATTACGCGCGGCAGTAAAGGCAGGACTGGGTTACTTCCTGATGAATAGGCCCGGAATTTTAGGTGGTATAGGCAAAGGAATGTTGGCTGTGTCTGGTATGCAGTTAGCACAAGCCCTTGCCCCAGGTGCACTGGGTGAGGATATTCCCTCACTAATCGCCGAGAATGTTGATGTACCTGCACTTATCGCCGAGGAAATGGACGATATGAGCGGCTACACCAGTGACGAAATCAACGGTTACACCAGTGACGAGATAGGTGAAGATGATGATGATGATTTTGGTGACGAATTTGGTGACGAATTTGGTGACGAATTTGGTGAGGATGATGACGAAGAAATAAGCGCTGACGAGTTTGGCGCTGATGTAATGGGAATTTAACAATTTAATGATAAGAACAAATGGCACAAGCTAAAGTAAACAACATTGCCCGCGCCCTTGCGCGAAGAGGTCTAAAGACCAACCGTATCAGCCAGAGCACGCTGATCTTCAAACAGCCGATAGTAGCCGGTAATAGTAGCTATACCTTCGGTGTACTTCAAAATCAGGCGCCAGTGCTGCCTGGTGAAATACGCCTGGCACTTCAGGATATTTTCACAGTTAGCACTATGGCTATTGGATTTTCTGCAACGCTCAATTTTGCTGGTCCCCCAGCTATTGCACGCCGAATCTATTTATTTAGCCCACCAGCACAGCTAGGTTTTAGAGCGCTTAACTTGTTTCCACTGTATGAAGGTACTTGTAAAGTGATGGTAAACGAGGTATCGTACTTATTAAACTGGGATTTACAGCGCCACTTCTTCGCAGGATCTACGCAGATTAACGCAGTGGGTGGATCGCCCAACACGCTCAACGAGCTGGCCGGTAGTAAGGACGCTTTCTTCCCAGTTACACCTGGTATCGTGCTGAACGGTAATGCCAAAAACGAATTTACGTTGCAGATGCCAACTAACCAGCTGGCTCCTGCTCTTGCGTTGCCCTATGCTAACGCCGCAGCAGAGAATTATACTATTGATATAGATGAGCTGGTTATTATGACTCGTGGATACTTGGCACAAAACGCCAGCACTTCAAACTAATTTATTTGGGTTTATGGTTTGACTGGGGGGGATTATATCCCCCCCGGTTTTTATACCCACAACAAAATTTTCACTTTGTCCAATAATTTTTATGGCAGCACCTATTTTAAAGTACCAGAACATTACAATTAATGTAATTGGTCCAAACTTTCCAACACAAGTATTCTTTCCTGATCAGCCAAACCTTCGAAACGCCAGAGTAGTGGGTATTGAAGTACAGGATATAAGCATATTACCAATAGTTTCGGATTTGAGCACGCCCAACGTGCCACAGACCACGTTTAATAACTCGTTTATCACGCTGGTAGTGGGAGATGTGAATAACATTACGCGTATGCCCTTGCAGAACTTGCAGACTATTTATCACGTGTCAACACCCGGTAACAATGCAACCAGAGCTAATTTTTACAACCGGGATTTTATGGGTTATGCAATATACTGGAATAAATCATTCATTGAATACCCTGGAGCAGTTACCCCTATTAGTAACTGCGCCTTTAATATCGGTGTTTATTACTATGATCCGGTAAAAAAGTAAGTTATGATATACGGGATCAATTCTGTAGCTGAAATGATAGCAGCCAACAGATTTAATAATCTGAAGGTTTACGCTAGCAACCCCAGGCAAAAGGACCAGGACCCAGCGGTACACATTACCGGCGCGGATAGCCCTGAAGACTTGGCAGAAAGTTTTATTAGAGAAATGTCCTACAGAGCGCCGGGAAATCAATACTGGCTCAAACTGTACGGAACAAAAAATGAAACAGCTATTCAGGAAACCTTTATGATTGAAGGAGGAAATAGCCAGGCGCTGACCGGAGATCCCCCGGCACTCGCTGAAAAGCAGGCGCCTGCTTTTTCTTCTAATCTGGTGGAAATGACAGCCGATAAAACACGCCTGGAAATTGAATTAAAAGCAGCCCAGGAAAAAATTGAGGAACTAGAGGGCCATATTATAGACCTAGAGGACGAGCTGGAAGATCAGGAAGAAGATAATGATCCGCTATCCGCTAGCCTGGTTCAGATATTGAGCGGACTGGCAAAGCCAGGATCTGGAGCCCTAGGTGACAGCTCGGAGGTAATGGTAGCTCTAATGGAAATCAAAGCAGTGGAACCAGAGGCGGAAGCGCTACTGATCAAACTGGGGAAACTTGCAAAAAGCAATCCAGAGCAGCTAAAAGGATTTATTTCAACGCTTAATAAAAACTTATGAACCTGGAACTACTAGAAGCGCTGAATTATCTTTCTGGAGTATCAGGAGCAAAGGAAGCAGTAGTAAGCC
This sequence comes from Sphingobacteriia bacterium, assembly GCA_009924095.1. Taxonomy (GTDB): domain Bacteria; phylum Bacteroidota; class Bacteroidia; order J057; family RFSG01; genus RFSG01. Next base: position 2,283 of record RFSG01000104.1, on the reverse strand, counting down.
TGGCAAAGTTGGGTAAAAAGGATCCAGAGCGCCTGGCCGAAATTATCAGGTTTATTAAAATAAAGACAAAATGAAGAAACCAACAGATAAAGACCTAATTCTTGGCGCTGGGTTTATGGCCGCTGCATATTTCTTTATTATCAGACCATTGTCCAAAGCCTTCGGAAAAAGTGACCAGGATATTCAGACAGAAGCGCTATACCAGTCAATTAATTCCTTTTTCAATCCCAATTACTGGCGTACTGGTGGAAAGATCTTAACAGACGCAGCAGCCTGGAAATTGACAGGAGCAATTTATGACGCAATCGGTTTATTCTATGACGATGAGGCCGAAATTACCGGCGCTTTCAAATCTTTGAACTATAAAAACCAGGTGAGCTATCTTGCGTATAAATATCAGCAGCGCTTTAATAGAGACCTATTAACTGACCTGGTGAAGAATCTAGACGCGGAAGAGCTGGCCCCGATTTACGCACATATTCAAAAACTACCAACTGGCAAATAATATGGAAATTGAAGCTAAAGCATACAAAAGACCAACAACCCCAGTAAGGCAAAGGCCCTATATTTTTTACCGATCTATCCAGAATTATACACTGTATGCCCCTACGCCAATAGATCCGGCAAACGTAATAACGCTACAGCCACAAGGTAATATAGCTGATGGTAATAGAGTAACACATGGCTGGAAGATTATACTGACTATGCCAGTACGAAGCCCTCGCCCGGTAGTACTTAACGTAAATGGCGCCAGTATTAACCTTGGTAATTTATGGAGTGAGCCCTTTACTTTAATTGACACAACCTTAGACCCGCTGGGTATTGATAGCAGTGTCTATAAAATTTTCTATCAAGATAATGAGGGCAATCAAGACAGGCTTAATCTGTTTGTAGTTGAACAAATTTTGCAAATAAGCCCAATGTAATTATGCTGGAATTTACTAGCCCACTATTCCAAAAGTATGCAGCCTTTATAGCTATAGCTGAAGGCGGACTGTCTCGAAATCCCAATGATAGCGCAGCGAAATATGTAAAGCCTGGACAGTACCACACCAACAGAGGGATAATCTGGCCAACCTTTCAGAAGTACGCTGGAACGCTGGGAATAGCCCCTACCTATATGAATTTTCTGGCACTAACCAAAGACCAGGCTAACAAAATTCTCTACGCGTATTATAAGTTTGCCAGCCAGGGAATCAATGACCCAGTGACAGGATTAATACTTACAAACATTTATTGGGGATCTGGAAACGTGCTAGGACGTCACACGCGCCTAGCCCTTCGTGAAATCGGAGTGCCAGTAAAAATAACCGGTAATCTGGATGACAGCATACGCCGGACGATCAACGAGCAAGACCCAGCAAAGTTCAACAGGGCACTGATGAAGGTACGCAGGGACTTTCTGACTGGCTTAACAGTTACCAGGCCAGCTAATCAGATATTCCTTCGCGGATGGCTAAACAGGGAGGACAGATTTAGCAAGGAGTTTCTAGAGCCGGAAAAAAAAAATAATAGCCTGACCTGGATCGCGCTCTTGCTAGGTGGATTTTTATTTTTTAGAAAGGAATGATATATTTGCCCCGCGTCCTGGTAGGATGGAACCAGCCAGACGCGGGAAATGAGGGCCCCCTTATCTGGTGTGGGCTCTTTTTTTTATCAACATTTCCCCCATAGGTTCCCCGCCGGAGGCAGTAACATAAAAACACACATAAAAATGAACAAAGTAACACCTTATCTAATTGACGCCACGCCAGGACTTGCAGCGGCCAGTGTATCAGAAATCCCGAATCTTGACCCCTATTTACAGGCAATAATTCTAGTAATTTCTGGCGTCACAGCACTTGTAAGACTTTGGAAATCAATTAAAAACAAACCAAAGCAAGTTAACGAGTAAAAAAAAAAAGCCTGAACTAAAAAAAATCAGGCTTTTCTGCTTAGCTTTGTAAACCAATTTAAACAAAACTTATGACAAAAGTACAACTTTATTGTTTTCATTCTATAATTACTGATGAAAGATTAACTTACCTTAATAAGTTAATCAGGCCCCTAATCTGGAATGTCTATAAAGACCAGCGAGCCACATTACTAGACTATTATCCTACAGAGATTATTGATCACTTGTTAAGAAACAAGTTTGATGATCATTTTGATTTAACCATAATTTAACCTTTAAACCAATTAAACCAATGATTAAGACGAAAAAAATAGAAGCAGGGTATTATCAAGGAATATATAATAAAGTTGATTTTACCATTAATAAAGTACCAGATTTATTTGTATCCC
>RFSG01000103.1 GCA_009924095.1 Sphingobacteriia bacterium | reverse complement strand
TATCGCCCCAAAAGCGAAGGGTATTCCGACAGACCTAAAAGAGCAGACGGAGATAGACCTTATCGCCCCAAAAGCGAAGGGTATTCCGACAGACCTAAAAGAGCAGAGGGAGATAAGCCTTATAGATCATCCACCGGCAGATTTGCCAGCAGACCTTTTCCTTCCTCCGATTCCCGCGATGCTTCAAGTGAAGATAAACCATTTTTAAAAAGAGGAGACTCTACCTTTAAGCCGGTTGAATCAAAATCTGGGGATAGAAAAAGAGTTAAAAAGGTAGTTTTAGAAAGATATGCCGAACCCCTTAAAAAAGAAAAAGGGAAAGGACGCAAAAGACCTGAGATTATTGAAGGACGGGATATTCGTCACGACTTTAGATTAAATCAATATTTAGCCCATTGTGGTATCTGTTCCAGAAGAGAAGCTGACGAAAAAATCCGGGAAGGATTGGTGAAAGTGAATGGAGAAGTAATCACTGTACTTTCAACTCGGGTGCGTATGAATCAGGATGTAGTGGAATATGATGGACATCCGATTTTACCAGAAAAGTTACTATACATATTATTAAATAAACCCAAAAACACCTTAACTACTTTGGATGATCCTGAAGGTAGAAAGACGGTTTGGGATATTGTAGTTGGTGCCGCTCGTGGACAAAGGATTTATCCTGTAGGAAGATTAGATCGAAATACAACAGGATTATTGCTGATGACCAATGACGGAGACTTAGCCGATAAGTTGATGCATCCTTCGCATGAAATTCGTAAAATGTATCATGTGCGCTTGAACCGCCCGATGGAACCAGCAGATTTCGAACTCATGTCAAAAGGATTGGAATTAGAAGATGGGATGGCTAAGCCTGACAAATTAAGTTATGTAGCAGATAGTGATGGATCTGAAATTGGCATTGAAGTACATATCGGACGTAACCGTATTGTTCGACGTATGTTTGAACATTTAGGATATGAAGTGAAATACTTAGATCGTGTGACTTATGCCCATCTTACTAAAAAAGATTTACCCCGTGGGAAATGGAGGTACTTGGATGAGAAAGAAGTTCAATTTCTAAAAATGGTTTAATCGGATTCCCGATTACGCATTCAATTTTATAATTTAGCGACCTTTATTAACTCCTGATGGGACGCATATTTGAAACCCGAAAAAGTACCATGTTTGCCCGCTGGGATCGCATGGCAAAACAATTTACCCGAATAGGGAAAGAAATCGCTGTTGCAGTAAAGGCATCAGGTCCTGATCCGGATAATAATCCTATGCTTAGGCGCTGTCTCCAAAACGCCAAAAGCGTGAATATGCCAAAGGATAAGGTAGAATCTGCAATCAAACGTGCGCAAGGTAGAGACATGGTGGACTTTGAAGAAATTCTTTACGAAGGATATGGTCCACATGGCGTTGCCCTTTTAGTTGAAACGGCAACCGATAATTCGGTTAGAACCGTAGCAAACCTTCGTTCCTATTTTAATAAATTAGGGGGAAGCTTGGGAACCAGCGGAAGTGTGAGCTTTCAATTTAAAAAAATGGGCGTGTTTAAATTAAATCCTACCGGAATTAATTTAGAAGATATAGAACTGGAATTAATTGATGCCGGATTGGAAGAAATGGGGGAAGGCACCCTGGATAATGGAGATACGGTTTGGGTCTTGAGATGCCCCTTTGTTGAATTCGGAAATCTACAATCATTTTTAGAAAAAACCGGAATTACACCCTTAAGTTCTGAAATGGAATGGATTCCCCAAAATACAGTGGAATTATCCGAAGAACCTGCACAGGAAGTATTAAAACTGATTGATAAAATCGAACAAGATGAAGATGTACAAAAAGTGTTTCATAATTTAATTTAATATTGTTGAGGACTCAATTTATTTACTGGATATTGATAACACCTTTAGATTAAATTTTTCCTTTAATTTATTTTTATCCATTCAAACGGAAAAACCTACCATTCATTGTTCAAAGGGAAATTAGATTCTGTAATCTTCTAATTTCATTTTTGAAGAATTATTCTTCTCAGTAATTATTAATTGCTTTAATTTACAATTTACCTTATGAGAACTGGTTTATTATTATTTTATTTTTTGATTCAATCTGTAATCGTATCCGCACAATCCTTTAGCCTGGGAACTCCGGATAGTGTTAAGTCTCTTCCTTATCCAAATTCCACTGGAAATTACACCATTAGTAATCCATTAATACACAATGGCACTTCCTTTACCAATCCGCCGATTGCTGGATTTTGTTTTAATAATTGTAAATCGGATAAATTATATTTTTATGATTTAGGATTTCAAATTCCGACTACGGTTACCATCACCGGAATTGAGGTAATTCATACTCATGGAGGTTGTAATTCTGGATCCTTTATGATTGATACTTTACAGCTTGCCTATAACGGCAATCCAATTGGAACAATTAAAAGAGATTCGTCTTCTGCCACTGCTTATGATACCTTAGGTTCCTCATCCGATTTGTGGGGGTCAGTTTTAACACCTGCTATGATTAATAGTAATCAATTCGGTGTAATGATTAATAGCACCGGAACTGGGATTTGTACTTATGGTCAATTTAATGTTCAAATTCGGGTATATTATTCTTGTACCCCAGGTCAAGCTTTGGGATTTACTCCAGATAGCGTAGTGAGTATAACTAAAAGCGGATCTACCGGAAGTTATACAATTTCAAATCCATTGACCCACACCGGCACTCAATTTAATAATCCGCCCACGACAGTTAATTGTATAAATAATTGTAGGTCGAATTATTTACATTTTTATAAAACTGGAATAAATATTCCTTCAAATGCATTAATTACCGGAGTAGAAGTATATCATAGCAGAGGAGCTTGTAATGCCGGGTCATTTATGGTAGACACCTTAGAGTTATATGCTGGCGGAAATGTTTTAGGCCAATTAAAACGGGATACCTCAAGTGTATTTGAAACAGACACATTGGGAGGACCAATGGATACCTGGAATGCCGCACTCACACCGGCAATCGTAAATGACCCAAGCTTTGGTATCCGATTATTTAGTACCGGAACTGGTATTTGTACCTATGGCCAGTTTAATCTGGAATTTAATATTTATTACTGTACTCCATTACCGAATACTGTAAATTCATGGGCAGAAATTGACCCTTTACTTGTATATCCTAATCCAGCCCAAGGATTTTTTACAGTTGAATTACCAGAAGGAGTACAAAATTTAAAGTATATATTACAGGATATTCAAGGCAGAATATTAATTACTGGAAATTTAACTCCAGAAGATTCCAAGATAAATACAGAATCCCTAACCCCTGGATTATACTTTTTACAAACCGAATATCCGGGAAATCAAAGTATAAAAATTCAAATTACAGCGCATTAATTTAAAGTAATTTAATTAAATAATCGTTTAGATTAATACTTACGGCTGTTTATTATTTCTGAAATATTACCCCCATAAAACAAACTGTTTATGGGGGTAATATCTGCAGAAATCATTTTTTGTATTAATTCATTTTAGAAATATAGGAACTATACCGAACGCTTAAAAAATAAGCTAAGCAGATATTAGGCAGTAATTACTACAGTATTAGAAACCTTATTTGCTAAATTCTCCATGGGAGTTGATCCCGCTAAATAAACCCTTGCTTTCCACTCATCAGGATTATTAGGGGCAAGATCTCCATTCATTCTTAATGCGCTTTGGGCAAAATCAAAATTAACAGCAAGAAAATTTCCCCTTGCATCGGTTTGCAACTGCCTACTTGAGAGAACAATTGTTGGACCATAAAAAGTATTATCCGGATTGGGTACTTCGCCTGAATCATCATCTAACATAATTACCCCAACAACATAGCCGATATGGGGCTCTTTAATAATTTTACCATAAAGCTTAGCTTTTACCTTAATTTGAAAACCTGTAGGAATCCTGTCAATACTTAAAGATACTTCTTCAAACGAAAATGTGCTCATATACGAATATTTTTAAAAAATGAAACTTACGGGATAAATGTGTAGATTAGAATTAACAATCCAAATAAAATGTTTTGAAGCATTGAAGAAATTAAATCATACATTAAATTTAATTATTTAATAGAAGATTCGAATAAATATCTATTTAAAATAATTAAATTAAGTTTGTTAGTTTTAATATAATTCTATTGTGTTTTGTTAGATACACAATTAAAAACTTAGGATAAAGGCCTTTTTACAACGAACAGTTTAATTTAAATATTCATTTAATTTATATTCTCTAAATGAATATAACTAATAAGATAATCGAATATTCTTAATATAATCTTAATATACAAATTTTATTGACTTAACTTTATTTTAGTCTCTTTGCAAACAGATGTTGAAGAGATTTTTTTGTGCTTTTTTAAATAAGGGACTTGTCTTTGGATTTTTGCTTTTGGCCGTAAGTTCTATTAAAGTAGTTCATGCTCAAGCAATATTATCAGGAGTAATTAAGGATCAAAAGTCCAATGAGGTACTAGAAGGTGCCACTATTTTTTTAATTGAATATACCCGAGGAACGTATGCAGATGAAAGTGGTAAATTTTCATTTTCCAATTTAAAACCCGGGAAGTATTCTTTAGTATGTTCTTATATCGGCTACAAACGTGATACCATAACGGGAATTGAGGTGAAAGCAGGAAAAGAAACCACCCTAGAAATATTCATGATTAGTGAAGGAGAGAATGTGCTGGAAGAAGTTAGAATTACAGAAGTTCGTACCACCGTTTCTGAAGCATCTTTAGTAACCGAATTAAAAGAAAACGATCAGGTAGTATCTGGGGTATCTGCGGAACAAATTCGAAAAGGACCAGATCGTGATGCAGCTGAAGTAATGCGCCGGTTGCCTGGAGTTACGCTTACTGACGACAGATTTGTAATGATACGAGGACTGAATGAACGATATAACATTGTTTTATTAAATGGTGGGCCGGCTCCGGGTTCAGAAGCCGATAGTAAAGCTTTTTCGTTTGATTTGATTCCTTCAGGAATGATCAGCAGAATCATGGTAACTAAGACGCCAGCTCCAGAATTTCCGGGAGAAGTGGCAGGAGGGGTAATTCAAATTCAAACCCAATCCATGCCTGATAAAAATCTTTTTCAATTTGGTTATAGCCTTGGAATCCGCCAATATACTACTGGTCAGGATTTTTCCACCGGTCTTGGATCCCCTTCCGATTTTTTAGGATTTGATAATGGAAGAAGGAGTCTGCCAGTTGGTTTTCCTTCGCATTTAAATACGATTAATAATGCTGCTGATCTAAACTCAGTTTCAACTTCAGTAAATAATTTATGGGGAATACAATCTTTTTCCGGAACTCCTGATATGAGAATTAATGCATCGTATGCTCATAAATTCGATTTAAAAGGACTTACTTTAGGTACTACCTCCGCACTCACTTACACTAATACACTATCCCATACTATAATTGACCGTTACAACTATAACGCTTATAACAATCTTACCCAAACCAGCGATACCATCTACCACTATATAGATGATCAATACAATCGAAATGCAAGAATAGGCATTATGAGTAACTGGAGCTTATTGTTTCCTTCCGGACATTTAATAGAATGGAGAAATTTATTGAATCAATCCGGATTGCTATCTACTACAGAACGAACTGGTGTAAACCAGGAAGAAGGTTCAGAAGTGCGTAATTATTCATTAGGATGGCAAGAAAGAAGTTTGTATAGTACCCAATTGATGGGTAAACATCCCTTAAAGAAAGACCTAATGGAATTAGAATGGCAAGGAGGATATTCGATTAACACACGTAAAGAACCCGATCTAAGAAGATTACGAACCATACGTCCTTTAGGAGGACCTGATTCTGTTCTCTATCAAGCCGTAATTCCACCTTCTGCCTCTACCCTTGATGCCTCCAGATTTTATTCTGATAACCAGGAAGAAATTATTAGTGGAAAACTAGAATTATCGAATACTTTAAAGGTAAGCGACACCAAAGAATTAAAAATTAAAATTGGGGTTTGGGCCGAATCCAAAACCAGAGATTTTTCTGCCCGGTGGATGTCATACAAAAAGGCAACTACAGCAACCTTTAATTCCGCTTTATTATACCTTCCTTTAGAAAATATATTTAGTCCTGAGAACATCAATAATACGAATGGTTTTGTGTTAACTGAAGGTACCAATCCAAGTGACACTTATTCGGCAAGTAATGAAAACATAGCTGGATTTATTAGTGCTCGCTATCCCTTGTTAAAATGGGTAACCTTACAAGCAGGGCTAAGAGCTGAAAATAATGTTCAAAAATTAAGTAGTCGGGATTATAATAATAATTCAGTTGAGGTTAATACTCCGCAATTTCGTGTATTGCCTTCCGGAGGGATTACCTTTCAACCCTCTCCGCTTCATTTTATAAGATTATTAGGGGGAGTTACTTTAAATCGTCCTGAATTTAGGGAACTTGCTCCCTTTGCCTATTATGACTTTGCCTTTAACAATGTGTTATATGGAAACCCTGCCTTAAAAACACCCTATATTCAGAATGCTGACTTACGTTGGGAGTTTTATCCTACCCTAAGTGAGTTTATTCATGCAGGAGTTTTTTATAAGCATTTTCAAAATCCGATTGAACAGTTTTTCGTTCCTGGAACCGGATCCGGTGGAACCCGAAATTTCACCTTCACCAATGCAGCTTCTGCCCAAAGTATTGGTTTTGAAACAGAAGCTCGCAAGTCGTTTAAAGACGTTTTACCCGTGCCTGTTATCAGGGATTTGAATTTAATAGTTAACCTGTCTTTAATTCATACAGAAGTTAACCTTGGAGATTCCTCTTCCGGACAAAAACAAATTAGACCTATGCAAGGTCAGGCCCCTTATGTGGTAAATGGAGGTCTGTTTTATCGTGCTGATTCCATAGGATTACAAGTAATGGCATTGTATAATGTATTTGGAAAACGCTTGTTTGCTGTCGGAACTTTTGGCACTCCAGATATTTATGAAATGCCCCGACATCAATTGGATGTAACCATCAGCAAAACCTTAGGAAGGTACACAGAGCTTCGATTGGCAGTTCAGGATTTATTGAATTCCCGTTATTTCCTGCAACAAGATTCCAACGAAGATGGCACTATTGCCAAAAATGAAGAAAAAATCCTAACCACTCGAAGAGGAAGATATACAACACTTAGCATAAGTTTTCGCTTTTAATTAACCATAATCATAACCATGAAAAAACACCTATTGATCGCTGCTCTTGCCCTTACCGGGCTATGGGGTTGTAAGGAAGAATCCAAAACTACAACTCCCACCAACAACAATAACAACACCAATACCTTCAATGGTACAGTGTTAACAGGAAACATTGGATCTAATGACACGCTGCGTGCTAATACCAAATACAAGTTGCAAGGCTTTGTTTACGTAAAACCCGGAGCTACTTTGGTGATAGAACCCGGAACTGTTATCTTCGGAGATAAAAGTTCAAAAGGAACTTTGATTATAGAAAGAGGAGCTAAGCTTATCGCTGATGGAACTTCTTCTAAGCCCATCGTTTTTACTTCAGGAGAAGCTAAAGGAAGCCGTAGTTATGGCGATTGGGGAGGAATCATTATCTGTGGGAAAGCACCTGTGAACTTGCCTGGAGGAGAAGGTCTTTTAGAAGGCGGTACCGGTGCCTTGTTCGGAGGAACAAATCCTACAGATAACTCAGGTATTTTAAGATATGTAAGAATTGAATTTGGTGGAATAGCCTTCCAACCTAATAATGAAATCAATGGCCTTACCTTAGGGGGCGTTGGATCCGGAACTACTATTGAAAACATTCAGGTTTCTTATAGTGGGGATGATGCTTACGAATGGTTTGGGGGTTCTGTAAATGCAAAAAACTTAGTTTCGTTCCGTAACTGGGATGATGATTTTGATACCGATAACGGTTTTACAGGTATGGTACAATTTGGAGTAGTAGTTCGTGACCCTGCAATTGCAGATCAGTCAGGTTCCAATGGTATTGAATCTGATAACGACGGACAGGGTACTGACGCCACACCTTTCACAGCTCCTGTTTTCTGTAATATCAGTATTTTCGGACCCCTAAAAGAATCTACTACTGTTGCCGATGCCAATTATCGTCGTGCCGCACATATTCGCAGAAATTCCCGCCATTCGGTTTACAATTCCTTACTTGCCGGATATCCGGTTGGTTTGTTAATCGATGGTAGTAAATGTGAAGCTAATGCAACTGCCAATAGTCTGAATATTCAAAAAACCTTATTAGCCGGATGCACCCAAAACTTCGCTACTGCCAGTGGCAGTACCTGGGATGCTGCTGCCTGGTTTAATACTATGGGAAAGTCTAATCAAGTATTAGCTGATTATTCTACATTAGGAATTGTAGGGTCTTTCAATTCTACAACCCTTTCATTGCTGCCTACAACTGGAAGTGCTTTATTATCTGGTGCTGACTTTACCCCCGCTCCATTAACCAATTCCTTCTTTACTCCGGTTACTCATTTGGGAGCTTTCGGCTCAACCGACTGGACTACAGGCTGGACCAACTTTGATCCTCAAAATACAGATTATTAATTCTTTTGAATAATAAAAGAAAGGCGCTTTAACAGCGCCTTTTTTTATTGAGAATCATCTAAGCTTAGATTGGAATTAAGTTGAATTAAGCTAATGGTTTATCAATTTATAAAGAAAAGAAACCTACATCAGCTTCAACAATTAACGCTATGTTTTCCGAAGGAAAACAGAATGCAATTTATCCTTTAATGAAGGAATCCATTTTTATTAATGCACGACTTTATTTTAGTTAGAGATTTCGAGTAAATACTAACCTCTAGCCACTATTCGCTTGCTACTAAGATAGAACCCGACTGGGGTTAAGAACGAGTATGAAAATTGGGATTTAATTTTCATACATGTTTTCATTTACATATCCAATTGTTGCTTGCAAATTGCGGACTTTGTCAAACCTATCCAAGTATTGGCGGGCTGCCCGCCTTCGCTTGTTACATGCGGACTTTGTCCGCCCTAGCCCGCTTCGGCGGGCGATGGCGGA
>RFSG01000102.1 GCA_009924095.1 Sphingobacteriia bacterium | reverse complement strand
GGTAGGAGTGGTTTGCACCGGAGTAGTACTCCATCTGAAGTAATAATTAGGTGTACCTCCATTAATTATCGCAGTTATAGAACCATTTGATTCCCCAAAACAACGCACTGGATTAATTGACGGTGTGATGGTTAATACATTGGGTTCAGTAATGATAACTGTTGTAGAATGAATACAACCATTTGCATCTGTGGTAGTAACTCCGTATTGACCAGCAGCTAGATTACTTACAGTTTGAGAAGTACCGATTGGATTGGTATTCCAAGAATAGGTATAAGGTCCAACCCCTCCGTTAGCTAATATGGTTGCAACTCCTGTGGAAGCACCGTTACAATCTACTGGCGCATCCATTAAGGCAACAGATAATAGCTGAGGAGGTGAAACTACAATTGCCTGAGCAGTTCCACGGCAATTATAACGATCGGTTACAGTTACAGTATAAGTTCCTGCAGGAACCCCAAAAGCAACCTGAGTATTTTGAACGGGTACAGTATTCCAAGAATATAAATAGGCAGGAGAACCATTCGAAGCCTCAGCACTTAAGGTACCTGTTGAGGTTCCAAAACAAGCTACAGGCGCAGTGTGAACAGTAACGGATATTGGTAAAGAGGTAATTAAACATCCATTAATATCGGTTACAGTAACTGAATAAGTTCCGGTTGAAGAAATAGATACAGTTTGCTGATTTAGGATATTATTGTGCGACCAACTATAAGAGACTCCTGGATCGGAAGTAAGATTCACCGCTTCTCCTGGACATAAATCCGTGTTTCTATCGGTAACAATGTTAGGCACTCCGGGTACAAATACAGTTACCACTCCAGAACCTGGTAAACTTGGACATCCCGATAAAGTATATACAACTGTATAAGTTGTATTGACAACTGGGGACACATTTATACTCGGGATATTTTGACCGGTAGACCATAAATAGGATCCTCCTGGTAAATTAGGAACAGCTGTTAAGTTTGCGGTTTGTCCAATACATACTTGATCGTTATTTACGGCTACCGTAGGTACTGGATTCACCAATATGGCTATGTCTAAACTGGTATGCGGGGTACAAATACCTGCGGTTACTATTCTTCTGTAATAGGCATTTGCAATTAACGCTCCCTCAGAGAAGGAACTCAAATTTGCAAATGGAATTACATTCCATGCCAATTGATCTGGACTAGACTCCCAAGTGTATTGATAATTTAAATCTCCACCAGTTGGAAGGGTTCCTAAAAATTGAGCTGGCGTATCGCCCGAACAAATGGTCTGAGCACTGCTGACAGTGTTATTTCCTATCGGTTCCTCTATCCATACTGTAACTGGAAGGGAAGTATTCGGTAAGCAGGCTCCTGAGTTTACTACCCTTCTAAAATAAGTAGTAAGCGTTAGCGCCCCTGATTGGTATCCTTGTGAATTTGAATTTACTACTGGAAACCAATTGACATTATCGGTACCAGACTCCCAAGCATATGTATAGATATTATTCCCACCGGTAGGCAAACTACCGTTAAATGCATTGGGGATTGATCCCGAACATATGGTTTGATCTGCGGTTACGGTATTGGAACCAATCCCTAAATCAACCTGAATCATTACTGAATTACTAGTTACTGGAGGACAAGGTCCATCGGTAACTACTCTTCTATAATAGGTTGTTGTACCTAATACCCCAGGAAAATAATCAGATAAGTTTGCGCCTAAAATCGGATTAAACACAATTCCATTAAGGCTACTTTCCCAACTATAGCTTGGACTACCTGATCCTCCAGTAGTTACAGATCCTGTTAATATGGAAGCCGCAATTCCGGCACATAAAGTTTGATCTGTAATAATTACATTGTTTCCTAGTAATGCATCCACCCTCACAAAAACAACACGGCTCGTATCAAAACAAGGAGTTGAACCTACTATCCTTCGGTAATAAGCATTATTGATTAATGCAGGAGCTTGATAATTCATGGTCGTAGATCCGGGAACTGCGCTCCAAACTATAGAATCGGAACTACTTAACCATTGATAAGTATAATTTCCACTGCCTCCGGTCGGCAAAGCTCCATTAAATGCCTGGGGTTGAGAGCCGGTACATATGGTCTGATTTGCCGTTACTGAATTGTTCCCGATTTGAGGATATAAAGTTATGACGACATTGGCACTGGTATTTGGTGGGCAGGCTCCAGAAGTTACCACACGCCTAAAATAGGTGGTTTGTAATATCGCACTGGGTTGAAAATTTTGTAAGATCCCAGACGTAGTAGCCCACGTTAAGTTATCCGTACTACTTTGCCAACTATATAAGAATGAAGTACCATTTCCTCCAGTAGGAAGGCTTCCGGTTAACTGGCTTGGTGTTCCTGAAGCACAAATGGTTTGATTGGTTCCTACCAAATTATTTAAGATAGGATTATTAATGGTAATGACAACTGAGGCAGAAGTGTCAATACATCCAGGGATAGTAAAAACTCTTCTACGATAATAAATATTTTGTGTTAAGGCTCCTGGGGTGTAATTCTGTGTACTAGCTCCAGGGATAGAACCCCAAGTAGAATTGTTACTGGAACTTAACCATTGATATTGATAAGGACCTTGACCACCACCTGGGGTACTTCCACTTAAGGCAGCAGGTAAGTTAGTTGAGCAAAGGGTTTGATTTGCGCTAATTACATTGTTCGTAATGGGAACGTTACAAGCAGGAATATAAGTAATCGCCACTTGAACGCTATTTAAACACATATTCCCTCCGTTTGGAACTACTTGGATTGTATTATTCCCTCCATAATTGTAATTCCCTGGATTGGTAATGCAAAAAACTGTAGAGTAACAGTTACCACAATTACAATTACATCCTCCGGGAACATTCAAGGTTCCAATAGCAACTCCGTTAAGCCTGACTGTAATACTGCTTAATCCGCAACACACATAATTAACTGTCGCGCAAAGCTGAGTAACGTTATTACCGGTTGGAACCGGGTTAACAAACGTTCCATTTCCGTTGTTAAACATCGGGCTACCACTACCGGATTGACATGCATAGGCGCCACCGTTAATAGTATTACATATCGTACACCAACCCGTTGTCCAGAATAGTGAAGTATTTACTGTGGTTTGTGCAGTTACCATTGGTCTTATTCCTAAGAACAGTAAAGCAAACAAACCTATAATCAGGAGCGATGTACGTTTAAACATATTCAATATTACCATTACTTATAATTCAAGTTCTACAAATATGCATAGACAATAAAATAACTCCAACTGGTCTCTGGTTGAATGGTCATTATTGACGTTTTATCGTACAATTGTTCCTCAAAAACCTTACATTTTAATTCCCTAGGGAAGGAATAATCAACTAATTGGTTGAAAATAAATTCATGAAAAATTCAATTATTGAATTAAAACCGATACGAAAATCCTATGGAATAATTCAGATTGGTTCTAAAATTTATAAAACTACTTTCATTGGAAAACAAACTTCCCATAGAATGTTTAAAACCTAATTCATAATACCACCACAATCTACTTCTCAGTTTTTCACTTGCCCCAAAGGAAACTACCAAATAGGTGTCATGTTTTTTAAATTGACTTTCAATTTTAACTTTAGTGGTATCATATTTAAAATCACTATAACAGAAACTTAAGCCCACCAAAGCGTAAGGAACAAAGCGAAATTGTTTGGTCGGAACTATCAATTTTAATCTGAAGGGGAATTCATAGAACAAAGTGTTCGTTGAAAGCTTTGCATCCGCCAGATTTCGTTTGACCCTGTATCCTGTAATCCCTACTTGAAATCCAGTTACCGCATTTATCATTACTCCCATATCGAAAGTAGGGGCTATTTTAATCCCATATTTTGGCAAATCAAATCTGAAGTAATTCAACATTCCAAGCTCGACTTTGATTTGCTGGGTAGGACCAAAATCCTGATTGGTTTTTAGTCGTTTGGTTGTAACATACCTTCGTCCCTAGGAAGAATAAACAGCCTAAAAAAAAATTTACACCTAGAGATCTCACTAATTTCAGCCAGATAGTATAAGGTTAAACGCTAAAATCTTCAGCTACGGTTATTTAGGAAACTTAATCTTGTTTTTAAGTTTGTTGGCTTCCTCTTTTAGCTTTTTATCTGCTTCCTCTTTCGCTTTTCTTTCCGCTTCTTCTTTAGCCTTTTTAGTTTTTTCTTCTGCCTCTTTTTTAATTTTGTCTGCCTCCTGACGCGCTTTGTTTTCTGCTTCTTTTTTTAATCGGTCTGCTTCATTCCTAACTCGATCTTCAGCTTCTCGTTTTAATCGATCTGCCTCCTGACGCGCTTTATCTTCTGCTTCTTTCTTTAATTTGTCAGCTTCCTCTTTTGCCTTATTTTTTGCATCGTTGAGTTTATCTTCAGCAAGATTCTGAGCTTGATCCGCCATTCCGCCTTCTGAAGAAACACCAGAAACTTTTTTAATTTGAGGTTGAAGGAAGGACCCTCCCACAAAAACAGTTGCCTTTACTCGGCTTCCAACCAATGCCTTCCCTTGGGTGATTTGAGCAGTTGATTGATTTACGGTATTCCCTGCCTTACCCGAAGGAGCATCAATATCCACTTGATAATCCAAACTTTGATCTAACCCCTGGCTTCCTGAAATATTCAAAATGGTGTTACCTGTAGTAACTGTAAAAGGATCCACATACATTCTGCCATCGCGAATGGCAAACTTAATTTTGGTATCTTTCAACGCAACCTCTTTGATTTTTACAAATTTTGCCGCCTCTCCAATTTTATCTAAGATGGGTAAATTGCTGGCTTTTCCTTCTTGAATTTGAATATCGCCCAATCCAGTTAAGGTTTCCATTTTAGGCATCATATCCATCCCTAATTGACTGTTAATGTTTAGGGTTGAATTAAATTTCCCCTCCACAAATCCAGCTGCAGGTGCTAATAATTTAACGGTGTTAAAAGTTTCATAAGCTCTTTTAACCGACATGCCCATTATCTGCATATTAAAATTAACGGTGGGTTGGGTAATATCTAATGCCGCATAATCCCCTGTCATGGATATGAATCCATCTAAAAGACCAAACTTTACGTCTTGCATAGAAACTTTCTTATCCTTCAAGGAAATTCCTCCCCGAAGATTTGATAAAGTCAAATTATCGTAAAGTACCTCTCCTATCGTTGCTGTAAAATCAAAGCGTATGTTATCTGGAACCTCATAAGGTCTTAAGGGTTCTTCAACTTCAGTTGTCGCTGCAGTAGGTTCATCCACGAGCCATTCATTCACATTAAATTTAGGACTAACCAATGAGAGTTGACCTCCCAGATTTCCATTCTCTGCTAGCGCATACGCCAGATAATTTGTAAAAACCCCATTTAATTGAATTTCACTTGAACCAACTGATCCAGAATACTTTTGAATTCGAATCGCTTGAGGATCAAAACTAAATAGTCCCTCTTTCAAGGTAAAACCTTGGGGTAAGTCAGTGCTTTTATAAGCTAAATTCGAAACACTCAAGGTTCCAGAAGTGGGGACTTTTTGATATCTACCTGCTTCGACATCAGATTGACGTCCCTGCGTTTTCAAGGCTATCTGTAATTTGCCAGTAAGCGTTGTGTTTTCTATCGGGAATATTTTCATCCATTTACCTAAATCTACTTTTCCATTGACAGACAGGTTAAATAAAGGATCTTGAAACTCAATAACCTTTAAAGAGGCATCAATAGATTCTCCCTCTAAAACAGCATGAAAATTATCTACTTGTAATGTACTGTTGGGAAGAGATCCATCACTTTCCAAACTTCCAGATAAGGATAATGCCTCAACAGGTGCAGGAAAACTATCCGACTTAAGATATCCATCTTTCAAAGCAAACAATGCTGAAACCACAGGCATGGATTTCTCACTATAAATTCCTTTTGCTTTTCCTTTTAATTCGAACAAGCCCTTCATTTGGGTTCCTTCCATAGGAATTAAAGTAGCCAACTCCCCAAGATTTAACCTCGCATCTACAGAAGCATCCACTTGAGAGGTGGTTAAGCCAATTACATGGGCATGCATATCAATCGGATTGCTGCCTAATTCTGCATGCAAACGATTTAAAAGAATTTCAGTGTCTTCAAGATTTCCACTTTTATTTTTAACCATTAAATCAAGCGCTATTGCTTTAATGGAAGAAGGTAAATCAGGATATTTTACAGAAGCATCTGAAACCTTAACCTCTAATCCAAAAGAAGGAATTCGCTTTTCATCTAAAGTTCCTGTTGCAAATCCATTGAACGCCAACTTACCTTCGGTTTGAATATTCTCAAAATCCTTGGTATAAACTCCTGGAACTAAAGAAAGAAAGTTTTTAAATTCATTCTCAAGTGCCTTAAATTTTACATCCATTCGAATTAGTTCTCCATCTGGTTGAACAAACCCCTCAAATCCAAGGTGAAGATCATTCAAAACAATTCGATTATCCTTGAAAGTATAAAGTTGCTTTTGCATGTCCATATCCATGTCAATTCTGGCGTTCAGGGATAGGTCTTTAGCATAGGTTATTCCATCATATTTAAAGTAGATTCTTTCTGCTACTGTGCGAGTTCTTAAGACAAATAAATCATCGGAAAAATTACCCGCACCATTATGAAACAACTTATGCAGCTCCATTTTCATTCCGGATTGTTGATCTTCAAATTTTACATTTGCATCCGTTACTCCATATTCATTCAGCATCAAAGAAAAAGAAGAAGCAGAAGTATCTTCTGTTGAGGTATCTGTGCTTGAGGTGTCAGCAACATAAATATCCCAATTCGCTGTTCCATCCGGAAGGATTTTCAAATCCAGTTGTGGCTTATCTAACATAAATTTTTTAATCCGAATTTGATCTCCGGATATAACGCTCATGAGATCCACCACCACATTAAATCTTTCAATATTGGCAAGCGTATCGCCAGCAAACACGCCTTTACCTACAATTCCAAACTTATCTAATTGAAGGGTTAAATTCGGAAAGTTACTGAGCAAGGTTACCTTAAAATCCCCTAAAAACACTTCCCCTTTGATACGGGAATTCATTTCTTCATCTAATTTTGCTTTTATCTGGTCCTTAAAAAGCCAGGGAAGTAATAAAACCAATAAAAAACAAGCAGCCAGCACAGCCGCAGAAATTTGGAGTGCTTTTTTCATTTTCTGTCCTATTTACAGGTTGGGATTAATTACAAAGATAGTTGATTTCTAAAAGTGCCCTAATTATGGTATGATTATCAAATAAATAAGATTAAATATTAACATAATTTTAATAATCCTACATTTAGTGTTTTTAGGAAATTATTTTTCAGGATTTGGGGTTTTAAGGTGTTTTGAATAAGATTTTCACGCTTAATTATCTTTTTTATACAATTTGTCTCTTAATAGGAATTTCTGGATTAAGCGGAATCTCAAATTCGTATGCTCAATCCTTAACCCTTTCAGGATACATTAAAGACAAGAATACTGGAGAAGGATTACCCAGTGCGAGTATTTATTTGCCCCAATTGAAAACAGGGGTCAGAAGCAATGATTTCGGTTATTATTCTGTGCCCATAAAAAAGGATACGCTTCAACTCAAGATTAGTTATTCAGGATACAAAACGCTGGATACAACCATCATTAATCAGGGATCTCAAACGATAACCTTTCTTTTAGTCCCCGAAATCCTAGAATTAGAAGAGGTAGTGATTACCGATAACTTGGCAACACAAACGCTTGAATCCTCACAGATGAGTGTTATATCCTTGCCGATGACCCGAATCAAACAGATACCCGTAATTTTTGGGGAAGCCGATCCTATCAAAGTACTGCAATTGATGCCTGGGGTTAGGAATAATTCCGAAGGGAATGCTGGTTTCTTTGTGCGAGGGGGAGGAGCCGACCAAAATTTGGTTTTGTTAGATGGAGCACCGGTATATAATGCCTCCCATTTATTTGGATTTTTTTCGATCTTTAATCCAGATGCTGTTAAAGGAGTGGAGCTTTATAAAGGAGGATTTCCAGCTCGATATGGGGGCAGATTATCCTCTGTTTTAGATATTCAACTTAAGGACGGAAACTCCAATAAAACCAAGGTTTCAGGAGGATTAGGACTTATCGCTTCACGTCTTACCGTAGAAGGCCCGATTGGTAAAAAACAAAAAGGCTCCTGGATTGCATCCGGTAGAAGAACTTACCTCGATGTATTCACGCGTCAACTGAATCGAAGCAATCGAAATAACCCTAACTGGAATCAAATTCCGGATTATTACTTTTATGACCTTAATCTAAAGTTGAATTATCAGGTTACTCCCAAAGACCACATTTTTTTAAGCGGATATTTTGGAAGAGATGTATTTGGATTTAACGGCTCATTAATAAATGTAGATTTCGGTTGGGGAAATGCTTCTGCTACCTTAAGATGGAATCATGAACTGTCGTCCAAATGGTTTATCAACCAAAGTTTTATTTTTTCGGATTATAGGTATAGTATTGAGAATCGCCTGGATTTATTTTCGATTCGACTTTTTTCCTCTATTCGTGATTATGGTTATAAAATAGATATTGATTATCTCCCCAACCCTAAACATGTAGTAAAAATGGGAGCTTGGTACACCTTTCATTCCCTTGAACCTGGAGGATATGAAGGAAGTACTGCGGACGGTAGTTTCCAGACTAGATCTGCAACAAAAGTTTCGGGTCAAGACTTAGCCCTTTTTATTCAGGATGATTGGGATATTTCCCCTCGATGGAAATCCAATTTAGGGATAAGATTATCAGGTTACGCCACACAGGATACCGTATTTCCAAGGATAGAGCCTCGTTTGGCGTTTCGGTGGAAATGGAACCAGCATAGATCGCTTAAGTTCTCGTATAGCCGAATGGCGCAATATCTTCATCTGGTTTCGAATTCTTCTATTTCGTTGCCCACAGATTTATGGTTTCCCACCACCAAAAGACTCAGGCCTCAACTTTCAGATCAAATTGCTGGTGGAATTGCTCAAACTTTTTGGAAAAACCAACTTACCCTTACAGTAGAATCCTATTATAAATGGATGCAAAACCCAGTTGAATATCGGGAAGGAGCTCAAGTATTTTTTAATCCGGAATTGGAAAAAGAATTTGTGCAAGG
>RFSG01000101.1 GCA_009924095.1 Sphingobacteriia bacterium | reverse complement strand
GGCATCACTTAGGGTAAGGCCTAGGTGCAATCTTTTCCAGGTATATCTGGCACCAACATCGAAGCCAAACCCCCAGGCATTGGCAAAGTTTCCGATACGACGATAAATTATTTTCGTATTTCCTCCGAGGCTCAACCCTTTGAGGAATTTCATTTCTCTGGCATAGCTTAAAAGGCAAGCCATATCTGTAACTGAGAAGAGCGTGATATTTTGATAATTTATATTTCCTGAAGCATCAATCAGATTTAAGGTATTCGGAATATCATCTACCGAGGCGTATGAAAGAAGCGGCAAATCGTCCGCCTGCTTTTACAGGAAGGGCAAATCCGGCATAATCATATTTTGCGATACCTGCGAAATATTCGGAGTGCATCAGTGCTAATTCAGGGTTATCAGGTCCCTGAGTTAACCCAGCAGGATTCCAATAGGCAGCGGTTACATCTGACACTATTGCAGATTGAGCCCCCCCCATTGCGGCTGCCCTCGCTCCTACCCCGATTTGGAGAAACTCGTTGCTATATTTGGGCGCAGAAATCTGGGCAGCAATCTTAGTTAAGCTTCCCAGCACTCCTAACCCTACTATAGTTACTAAAAACTTTAAGCTCCTCATTATCCTTTAAAATTACCTAGGGTAACACTAGGGTACAAGCACAAAAATACAAGACTATTCATCTTGCAGAGTTATTTCATTTTTCCATTGATGAAAACGATGAACAAGCCCTTCTTGATAGGGCTGAAATACATCTATAAATTTATTTGGAGAAACCCCTTCTAAATCATTAAGTCCTACTCTTCGTAAAGTACGATGAAAAGCTTCGAGAAACCCATCGTTCTCAGCATATCGATAGAGGTAAGTATGTTGGATAAAACGATCAAACGTAGGGGAAAAGGGGGAATATTCTTTTCCAGTTATGGTAGCTAGCCAATCCTTAATATCCTCTCCAGAATAGAGCTGAAGTCGTTGATAAAATTGATGTGCTATGGTGGCATTTTCCATTAGAAGTACTCGATCTAACCAGAGTTCCACAGCGATATGGGTGATGAAGAAGTATCGTGTATTGGGGTTTTGTGGAATTATTTGTTGCAGGAAGGGCAATATTAGTTTTCGTTCAGAGTCAAAAAATTCACTTTGATGAAACCATTTATCAGCTTGTTCATGTCGGAGCAGGCCGCTTACGATCCAGTCTTGAGGAGTAGGAGACAGGGGGTCATTTTTCCATTTCCTCAGTGCGTGCCAGGGTAAGCGAAGGTGACGTCCGGCAACAGATAGTATATCTGGTATGGCAACGCCAACCGTAAAGAGATCATGGGGAGGGTTAGGATCCAGGGAATAATGCGAAAGGAAATTCATGGATCAAGAGGGTCGTATATGTAGAAAAGATAAGTAAGGAATTTCAATAAACCCTATCCATGTAATCATTACGTTTTCAGGGATAGATAACCCAAAGGTTAAGTCCAGTTAGAACGAACCCATCCTAAAAATATTCTTATGCAGGAAGATTATTCGAATGGACTCAGTAGGTCGGCTAATAAAGGCAATTCCTGGTCTTTTTCAGAGAGTATGGGTTGATTTACCAGCCAATCAATAGAAAGCGCAGGATCATTCCACCGAAGTCCGCCTTCACTCGCTTTATTGTAGACTTGAGTGCATTTGTAAAAGAACAAACATGTTTCGGATAAAACAGAGAATCCATGTGCAAATCCGGGAGGGATAAACAACATTTGACGGTTATTTTCTGTTAGCTGAAAGCTAGCTGCTTTTCCATAGGTAGGGGATGATTTACGAATGTCTACTACTACATCCAACACATCTCCTTGTAAAACCGTAACCAATTTGCCTTGGGCAAACGGTTCAGCTTGATAGTGTAATCCTCTTACCGTATTTTTAGTAGAATGGGATAAATTATCCTGGAGGAAAGGATATTGAAGACCGAGGCTATGAAAAGAAGCGGCATTAAACACTTCCATAAAAAAGCCTCGGTCATCTTTAAACACTTTCGGTTGAACGAGCCAAAGACCGGCTAGTTCAGTTTCCTGAATGCTGAAATTCATGTTGTTTACGGAAGTAAGCGATTGTTTCCCGAAGCCCCTCTTCTCTACCCACTTTAGGCTCCCAGCCTAAGATAGCACGAGCTCTTGTAATATCGGGTTGACGGACTTTAGGATCATCCGCAGGGAGGGGTTCAAACACAATTTTACTTTTGGTATCAATATGTTTAAGTACTTCCTTGGCAAATTCCAAGATAGTAATTTCAGCGGGGTTACCAATATTTACAGGATTAACTTCTTCGCTCATGAGCAGGCGATAAATCCCTTCTACCAAGTCACTCACATAGCAGAAAGACCGGGTTTGGGATCCATCGCCATATACCGTTAAGTCTTCCCCTCTAAGCGCCTGACCTACGAATGCGGGTAAGGCACGACCATCATCTAGGCGCATACGAGGGCCATAGGTATTGAAGATACGGATGATGCGAGTTTCAACGCCATGATAACGATGATATGCCATGGTGATAGCCTCCATAAAACGTTTGGCTTCATCATACACTCCTCGGTATCCGATTGGGTTTACATTTCCCCAATAATCTTCTTGTTGAGGATGGATTAATGGATCCCCGTAAACTTCAGAGGTACTTGCAATCAGAACCCTGGCTTTTTTGGCACGGGCAAGACCCAGGATTTTATGTGTTCCTAGAGAACCTACTTTCAGGGTTTGAATCGGTAGTTTTAGATAATCTTTGGGGCTAGCAGGAGAGGCAAAATGCAGGATATATTCTAATGGACCCGCGATATGGGTGTATTCCGTAACATCATGTTTGATGAAGGTAAAGTTTTCATTTCCGAACAGATGTTCGATATTTCGCAATGATCCTGTAAGCAGGTTATCCATTGCAATTACTTTAAATCCTTCCGCTATAAATCGATCGGATAAATGCGAGCCCAGAAATCCGGCCGCACCGGTAATGAGAATTGTTGGGCTCATGATTAAGCGGTTATGGTTTTCCGACCAATAGAAGCATAATAAAATCCCTTTCCTTCCATATCTGTCAAGTCGAAAATATTACGACCATCAAAGATTACCGGGGATTTCATACGCGACTTTAATTCTTCAAATTCCGGATTTCTGAATTCAGCCCATTCGGTAACAATCAATAAGGCATCTGCGTGATCAACAGTATCCATCAATGATTCACCATAAGAAATGGAAAGACCGCTATATCGTTTCACATTTTCAATTGCTTCAGGATCGAATGCGGTAACGGAGGCTCCTGCTTCTAATAATCTTGCAATAATTTTAAGTGCCGGCGCTTCACGGATATCATCGGTATTGGGTTTAAAGGCAAGCCCCCAAATGGCGAATTTTTTTCCGGATATATCTCCTCCAAAATAATTTAATACTTTATCTACCAATACTTCTTTTTGATCTTCATTAACTGCCATTACCGCATCTAATAGGCGGAAAGCATATTCATACTGACGGGAGGTTTTAAATAAGGCTGAAACATCTTTAGGAAAACAAGATCCTCCGTATCCTACACCGGGAAATAAAAATCGCTTACCGATACGTGTATCGGAGCCAATACCTTTTCTAACCATATCAACGTCTGCACCTACTTTTTCACAAAGGTTAGCGATTTCGTTCATGAATGTAATTTTGGTTGCCAGGAAGGAATTAGCTGCATATTTGGTAAGTTCTGACGAACGTTCATCCATAAAAATCAATGGGTTTCCGGACAAAAGGAAAGGCTTATATAATTTGTCCATTTGTTTGCGGGCTTTTTCAGAGGTGGTTCCCACAACTACTCTTTCCGGCTTCATAAAATCTTCAACAGCGAATCCTTCTCTTAAAAATTCAGGATTAGAAACCACATCAAATTCTACTTGTGTATTTTCTTTAATTTTTGCGGTTACCAAATCAGCGGTACCTACAGGAACGGTACTTTTATTAACGATTACACGGTATTCTTTAAGTAGTTTACCCATTTCACCGGCTACCCCTAGCACATATTTTAAATCAGCTGATCCATCTTCCATTGGAGGCGTTGGCAGGGCAAGAAAAATTATTTCTGCATGGTGAACAGCATCGGCTAGGGAATCGGTAAAGTGAATTCTCCCTTCTTTAAGATTTCTTTCGAAGAGGGTTTCCAAGCCGGGTTCATAGATAGGTACTTGACCAGCCCGAAGTTTGGTTAGTTTTTCAGGATCGTTATCTACACAAATAACCTGATTGCCAGATTCTGCGAAACAAACGCCAGTGACCAGCCCTACGTAGCCGGTTCCGATAACAGAAATTTTCATGATGAATAAATGGGTTGATAGACAGCAAGGAAATGTTGAACGATATATTCGATTTGATCTGAAGTTAATTCTGAGTGCATCGGTAAACTAATTACTTCGGCAGATAGTTGTTCGGATACCGGAAAATCTCCGGCGGAATATCCATAAGGTGCGTAAGCCTCCTGTAAGTGTAATGGAACAGGGTAATAAATCATAGAAGGAATTTTAAGGGCATCCAAACCTGATTTTACGGCATCTCTTACTTCTCTACCAGCGGTTAAACGTAAGGTATATTGATGGAATACATGATTTCCATAGGGGGCACGATAAGGGGTAATTAAGCCTGATATTCCGGATAAGAGTTGGTCATATTGATCTGCTGCTGCCTGACGGGCAGAATTGTATTCCGTCAGATGACGAAGTTTGGCAGAAAGGATTGCGGCTTGAACTCCGTCTAAACGAGAATTCACCCCTATCACCTCATGGAGGTAACGGTTTTTACTAACCCCATGGTTACAAATCCTGGTGATACGGGCAGCAAATTCTTCATCCCTGGTAAATAAGGCACCTCCATCGCCAAAGGCGCCCAAATTTTTGGAAGGATAGAAGGAAGTTGTTCCAATATCACCTATGGTTCCGACTTTTTGAGAGGTTCCATCCGGGAAAACATATTCACTACCGATAGCTTGTGCTGCATCTTCTACTACAAACAATCCATTTTCTTTTGCCAATGCCAACAAAGGAGCCATATCCGCAGGTTGCCCAAAGAGGTGAACCGGCAAAATAACTTTTGTTTTCGGGGTGATTTTGGCTGCGATTTGATCTACATCAATGTTAAACGTTTGGGGGTCAACATCTACAAATACCGGGGTAAGATTTAAAAGCGCAACTACTTCAGCGGTGGCAAAATAGGTAAAGGCAGGCGTAATTACTTCATCCCCAGGCTTTAATCCAAGTGACATAAGTGCTACTTGCAAGGCATCAGTCCCATTTGCACAAGGAATTACATAGGGAACGTTAAGAAACTTTTCCAGATCCTGTCGGAAAGTTTGTACGGCATTACCGCCAATATATTGACCCGATTCGATGACCTGCATCACTGCTGAATCAATTTCAGCCTTTATTTTACGGTATTGGGTTACCGTGTCCACCATTTGAATGGGATTCATACTTCCGATTGGGTTTTCGCAATATGGAAGGTAAGACAGGGGTTAACTCCTAAGAAGGCAACCGGATTACTTCACCTGCTACCAAACGGTATTCCTGCCCACTTTCCGGACACGAAGTTACGGCATTATTTGTGAAATCTAAGCGATGACCAAATTCACTTACCCACCCAATTTGTTTAGCTGGATTCCCCACTACCAAGGCATAAGCAGGAAAACTTTTGGTTACAACGGCACCGGCTCCCACCATAACAAACGGTGACAAAGTGATGCCGCAAACAATCGTTGCATTTGCGCCGATGGAAACCCCTTTTTTTAGAATCGTTTCGATGTATTGTCCCTTCCGAACGACAGCACTTCTGGGAATTAAAATATTAGTAAACACACAACTAGGCCCCAAAAAGACATCCTCTTCACAAATCACTCCCTCATATAAGGAAACATTATTCTGAACTTTAACATTACGACCTAATTTCACACGTGGTGCAACATATACATTCTGCCCGAGGTTACAATTCTCTCCAATCTCACAACCCGCTGAAATATGGGTAAAGTGCCAGATACGTGTACCAGCACCAATCGTGCAAGGAAAGTCAATTATTGCTGAAGGATGAACAAAATATGAAGGTTCCAATGCTAAACGTTATTTTTGTTAAAATTACAGAAACCCCGATGCTACAAAAGGCTCTCCCTTTTTTTATTTACATTTTTCTTGGATTTGGGATTACACATTCCTTACTGGGACAAGTTCTTCAACAAGATTCCAGTGATAATATATTTTTAATCAATATGGGGTATGGAGGATATCAACCCGGAGGGGATTTAAGTACCCGATTTGGATTTACAAATTTGGCAGGGGGAGAAATAGGATATCAATTTAAATCCAACTTTTATTTTACTGGAGGAATGTACTTTTTATTTGGAGGAGTGGTTAAAGAACCCAATCATTTAATTAATCTTAGATATGATGGCTTTACCATTTTAAATTATAATGGTCAGCCGGCTGAAATAAGAATTTGGGAAAGAGGATATACAGTTCCGTTGCGGGTGGGATGGGTATTACCCCGATTTGATCCCTTTCGTGCAAATGCAAATTCAGGCCCGTATTTTGAAACCGGAGTACAATTTATTCAACATAAAATTCGAATTGAAAATGTTGGAAATTTGGTACCTTCATTATCATCACAATATTTAAAAGGATACGATAGATTAACCAATGGGATTGGAATTATACAATCGATTGGGTATAGATATTTTTCATTGAATAAATTAATTAACTTTTATGTAGCAGTAGATATAATGGAAAATTTTACTGAAAATCGGAGAGATTTTCAATATGATCAGGAAAAAGTAGAAAATACCCAACGATTGGATTTAATGTTGGGATTTAGAGCAGGTTGGACAATCCCGTTATATCAAATTAATAAATCAAGCATATTTTATTATTAATGATTTTACTGTTCTACAGAATCAGTTTATGGATTTATGAAATGCTGGCAATTTGTGCCATGCCCATATATCCTAAAGCGAAAAAATGGGTTAGTGGAAGGAAAAATTGGAGGAAACAATTAAGCACCTGGGGAGGAAAAAAAACCATCTGGATGCATTGTTCCTCCTTGGGAGAATTTGAACAAGGCAGACCTTTATTGGATGCAATTGCTAAAGAATATCCGGATCGAGATATATTATTAAGTTTTTTTTCTCCTTCAGGGTATGAAATTCGCAAGAATTATGGGAATGCCAAGAAAGTGGTGTATTTGCCAATAGATTCTCCGGATAATGCAAAAACCTTTATTGAATTAATTAATCCGAAGCTGGTCATTTTTGTAAAATATGATTTATGGTATTTCTATTTAAAAACATTACATAAAAAAAATATCCCGACATTTTTAATTTCTGCATCTTTTAATCCCAATCAAAAGTATTTTAAATTTCCGTTTCAGGGATTTTATAAAGAGATATTTTCCTTTTTTACCGGAATTTTTACACAACATGAAGATTCGCATGATTTTTTACAAAGCAAATTGGCTGGAATAACTTCAGTCTGGAAAGCAGGAGATACAAGATTTGACAGAGTAATAGAGCAGGTCAGACACCCCGCCCCACTGAAGCCTATGGATATGTTCTTATCAGAACACGATTGTATTATCGCGGGCAGTACCTGGCCTGCAGACGACCAATTATTAATACAAGTAATTAACAAATTAAAGGATCACAGAATAAAATGGATTATTGCCCCGCATGAATTAAATCCCAAAACATTTGAAATGTATAAAAATAAATTAAGCAATAGAATGATTTTATATTCCGAAATAAACGCCTTACATCCCGGAGTACAGGTATTATTAATTGACAATATTGGATTATTATCCACTTTATATAAACTCGGTGATATTGCTTATATAGGAGGAGGGATCAGTAAAAGGATACATAATATTCAAGAACCCGCAGCCTATGGATTACCTATATTATTTGGTCCCCGCTACCATGATTTTCGGGAAGCGATTGATTTAATTGAACAACAAGGAGCTTATGTAGTTAATTCCTCTAATCAATTAGAAAAAAGAATATTACAAATATTACCTGCAACAGAATTAAGGCATAATATTTTTCAGACTAACCAGCATTATATACAGTTAAAATCTGGTGCTACGCGTCAAATCTTAAACATTTTACAAACCGGAAAATGGATTTAACAGAATCCATTGGAACCGTAATCAGGACTACCGGTTCTTGGTACCGCATATTAACGCTTGAGGGTAGGGTAATAGATTGTACTTTACGTGGAAAGATTCGTTTAAAGGGATTAAAAAGCACCAATCCTATTGCCATTGGAGACAGAGTTACCTATCAATGGGAAAAAAAGGATGAATCCGGACAAATAATATCTATTTTACCCAGGAAAAATTATATCCTAAGAAAGGCGGTTAAATTATCCAGTCAATTTCATATTCTATGTGCAAATATTGACCAGGCATTATTAATTGCAACATTGGAAGATCCCTTTACCCCATTGGGTTTTATAGACCGTTTTTTAGTCTCCTGTGAAGCATTTCATATACCTGTGGTAATATTATTAAATAAGGCGGATAAATTAAATACCGATAAATTAAAAGATAAGGCAGCTGATTATTTAAGTATTTATCGAAATATTGGATATAAAATAGAATTAACCTCTGGATTCACTGCGGTTTCAGCTGAAAAAATTCGAAATTTATTACAAGGTAAAACCAGTTTTTTAGGGGGTCATTCAGGGGTAGGCAAATCCACCTTGATTAATTTAGTGGATCCCGATTTACAGTTAAAAACAGGAGAAATTTCTAACTTTTCGGGTAAAGGAAAACATACCACCACATTTGCGGAAATGTTTCCTTTAAGTTTTGGGGGATTTGTAATTGATGCTCCGGGGTTTAAGGAGATGGAGTTGTTTGATTTCCAAAGGAATGAAATATCTCATTATTTTCCGGAGATGAGAGATAGAATATCGTATTGCAAGTTTAATGATTGCACACATACTGAAGAGCCGGGATGTGCAATTAAAGAGGCTGTTGAATCTGGAGAAATTGCAGAAAGCCGTTACCACACATATTTAGGTATGTTAACAGAAAATTTACTTAATAATAAAATATAGCTTTTTTATTTCAATATTAATTATATAAGTATACTAC
>RFSG01000011.1 GCA_009924095.1 Sphingobacteriia bacterium | reverse complement strand
TTATTCATAATCATAAAATATTGAAAATTAGATAATTGTATTCTTGGCATGATATTTTCTATTAGTATCCTGAATTTTATTTGTCAGGTGAATAATAGCAAAGCAATCCGTATTTTTTGGTTAGATGACGATATATTTTGTAGTAAAATCTATGAACACCATCTTCGGGTTTTAGGGTATTACAATATAAAATTATTTCAAGAGGCGAATGCCTGTTTAAAGGCGCTTCCCCAAAGACCAGATGTGATTTTTCTAGATCATAACCTTCCGGGAACGAATGGTCAGCAAGTTTTAACTCAGATTCAGGAATTAAGTCCGCATACCAAAGTGGTTTATTTCACTGGGAAGCAAAGGTTGAATTTAGAGATAGAGGTAAGAAATGCAGGCGTGTATGCCTTCATTCAAAAAGGGGTTGGAGATTTAGCCCACCTTACCGCTGTAATGACCATGCTTGAAAAAGAATCCTACCTACCTATAATTACATAAATTGGCTATTCCCAAAGCGCCAAAACGAAAGCGAATGCACATTTAGTATGTATGGAAACCCCGGTGAATAAATCCGGGGTTTTCTTTATAATTATTCTCAGTATCTTTCAAGCGGGTAAGTCAAAGAATCCCTCTCAATTGAATTTGCGTTTTTTATAATCTTTTCTTGTTTGAATTTATGGAGCCGTTCAGAATTTTTATTGTCGAAGATGATCCTTGGTATAGTGAATTGCTAGCCTATCACTTTTCTGATGCAGAGGAATATGAGGTTTCACGATTTGCAGATGGTCGATCTTGTTTAAAATCTCTTCATCAACAACCCGATTTAATAACGGTAGATTATCGTTTGCCCGATATGAATGGGTTAGAATTGTTCGATCAATTACGCAGATGGAATCCTCAAGTACCCATTGTAATTATTAGCGGACAAGAAGACGTTAAAACAGCCTTAGAATTATTGCGTAAAGGGGTGTATGAATATCTTTTAAAAGATGATAATACAAGAGATACTTTATTAAAGGCAGTTTTACGAGCTAAAGAGACTAAAAATCTAAGGAATGAAATAGAACAATTAAAGGCTGAACTGGGAAAAAGATATGATTTTGGACAGATCATTCAAGGAAACAGTTCTGTCATGCAAAAGGTATTTGAATTAATGGAAAAGGCAGCACAAGCCCCCATTAATGTAACCATTACCGGAGAAACAGGAACTGGAAAAGAATTGGTAGCAAGAGCTATTCATTATAACAGTTCCCGGAAAAGCATGCCATTCTTAGCATTAAATATGGCTACCATTCCAGCAGAATTAATGGAAAGCGAATTGTTTGGGCATGAAAAAGGAGCTTTTACAGGTGCTACCCAACGCAAAAACGGAAGGTTTGAGGAAGCACAGGGGGGAACATTGTTCCTGGATGAAATTGGAGAAATACCCCTTACGCTTCAAAGCAAATTGTTGAGAGTACTGCAAGAAAGAGAAGTTACCCGTGTTGGAGGATCTGAGAAAATTAAATTGGATGTTCGCCTGATTGTGGCAACCCATAGAAACCTACAACATGAAATTCAACAAGGTAATTTTAGAGAAGATCTTTATTATCGAATCATAGGTCTTCCCATTCATCTTCCTCCCCTTAGAGAAAGAGGTGGAGATGTGCTTCTCTTGGCCAGGTATTTTTTAGATGAATTTTTAAAACAGAATAACTTAAGGCCCAAATCATTTACTAGGGACGCCATGCAAAAATTGCAATCTCATTCTTTCCCAGGTAATGTGAGAGAACTAAAATCAGTTGTAGAATTAGCTGCAGTGATGTCAGGTCAAGCTGAAATTCAAGCCGAAGAATTGAGTTTTGCACCTCCCCCAACGCAGGATTTTTTATCAGGAGAAGAAAAAACTTTGCGAGAATATGAGTTGATGATCATTCGTCATTATTTAAGAAAGTATGATCAAAATGTTTTAAAAGTTTCACAATTGCTGGATATTGGAAAATCCACAATTTACAACTTACTTAAAAATCGAGAAGTTTAAGGTAAACTTTGATAGATATTCGAAATGGAAATACCTCCAAACGATGTTTCGAAGGGTATCCCTGATGGAACAACTTTTCCTTCGGTAAGTCAACTGAAGGAATGGAGGCTTGCTACCCAAAAATCGGGAAGCCCCGTTTCTGATTTTTTAAACATTCTTACGGATGGATTTTGGTTGTATGATTTTACCCAAAATACCGCCTATTTTTCTCCAGGTCTAGCCAGACGGTTAAAAATTCAGGATACGGATTTAAAAATAGTTCAAAAATATCTGTTTAACCTTACTCATCCAGAAGATAGAATATTAAGAACGAATCAGTCTGAAGCCTATCAAAATGGGGGCAGTTATCATGAAATTGCTTGTCGTTTAAAACTTTCAAAAGACACCTACCTCTGGTTTGTTGAACGTTCATATGTAATTGAGAAAAATGCAGATGGGGTGGCAACCCTAATCTTAGGAGAAACATTTGAAATTACTCGGCATAAACAAACAGCTGAAGAACTAGCACTCTTAGCTGAAGAACATGAAAGACTCCTGCAACATATTCCACTTGGAATATTATTGTTGGATGAAGCAGGGTCGGTAAGAATTTTTAACCATCTTTTAGAAGATTATTTTGGCGTTATGCCGGAGGACATGACCAGTTTTATCCGGTTTACCCGAACCCTTTCTCAGGAAACCCTGGATCCTCCTGGATTTATTGCTCAAGTAGAAAAGGTAAGGCAGGCAAGGGTAATCACTCAAAATCTTCAAATTGATTTATCTGATGATCGTTATTTTGAATGGGATTATGTTCCCTTATTTGTAAGAGGGGTTTATAAAGGAGAGGCATGGTTGTTTCGTGATCGAACCGAAAGAATTCGGTTTAGAAAAGAATTACAATTACGAGAAGAACTGTTTAGTGATTTGGTGCAGAATGTACCTGGGGTAGTTTTTCAATGGTCAGGTATTGAAATGGGAAACTCCCATTTCTCTTACATTTCACCCAAAATCAAAGATTATTTTGATTTAGAGGTAGAAGAAGCAGATCATTTTTTTGATCTCATTCATCCCGAAGATTATGATCGCTGGAAACAATCCATTCAGGTTTCTAGCAAGGCAGGAGAAGCATGGTTTTTTGAAGGTCGCCTTTTATATCCTGATGGAAAAGTAAAATGGTGGAGAGGAGCCTCCATTCCTTCTAAACCCGCAGATATTACAACTGATCAAATTTCTTCAGGGTATGTCTATAATGGCATTATGTCGGATATTACCGACCAGAAGAAAAAAGAGCAAGATTATCTAAGAAGCCAACTGCGTTGGAAGTTTGCACTAGAAAGCACAGGTGATGGGATTCTAGAATACGATTTTAGAACCCGTGAATATCGTTTTTCGGATCAATACCCCTCTATCTTAGGATTACAAGAAGCCTCTCCTTCTGAAATATTAAGTGTTTGGCGATCTCGTATTCATCCCGATGATTTAAAATCTATTGATGATATCCTAGTTCAATACATTTCTCAGGAAATCACCTCCCATGAGATTGAATACAGACTTTTAGATTCCGAAGGGGTATATCACTGGTATTTAATGAAAGCAAGTTTACTGGAATCAGGTTCCGGTGGAGAACCCTTGCTCATGATTGGAACCAATACGGATATTCACAGAATTAAAAGAATTGAAACCGAACTAAGGGAAAGTAGAGCACGGGCTGAAGAAGCTTTAACGCAAGTAAGCCGGCTGGCAATAATTGCTGACAAAACTAGCAATGCAGTAATTCTTGCAGATGCAAATGATCAAATTGTTTGGGTTAATCGTGGGTTTTGTGAAATTACCGGCTATCAGGCAGAGGAAGTGATTGGGAAAAATCCTCCTGGCTTTTTACAAGGACCCGATACTGACCCGGAAACAGTCCTCAAAATGAAAGAGGCTTTAAGGGAGCTGAAAGAATTTAGAGGAGAGATTCTGAATTATCGGAAAAATGGAAGCCCCCATTGGATTATTCTGGAAGTGCAACCATTATTGGGAGCTGACGGTGAACTCAATGGCTATATGGCCGTTGAAACAGATATTGATGAAAGTAAACGGGCAGAACAATCGCTGACCGAAAGTAGGGAGAGATTAGCCCTCGCAATTTCTGGAGGACAATTGGTCACTTGGGATATGGACATTGTTGCCCATAACTTGATTTTTAACGACCGATTTGCTGAATTAATTGGATTAAAACTTCCTGCTGAAACTTTAAAAATCTCCGAAGGAGAATGGAAATCAAGAATTCATCCAGATGATGTTGCCCAAGTGATGGAGGGGATGAAAAAACATTTGGAAGGATTAAGTCCACATTATGAAGCAGAACATAGATTATTACATACTAACGGATCAGTTGTTTGGATAATCTCTAAAGGAAAAGTCATTGAACGAAATCGGGAAGGCAAGGCACTGAGGATGGTCGGCACTTACCTCGACATAACAGAACGAAAAATAGCTGAACAAAAAATCCAAGAAAAAGAGAAAATATTAGAAGGGTTAGCTTCAGCAATGCGACTTTTGCTGGACCATAGAGACTTTCTTCAGGCAATTCGCCAGTCCTTAGGAATAATGGGAAGTTCTTTAAAGGCTGATAGGGTGTATTTATTTCGAAACAACTTAACCGAAAAAGAGGGTCCTTCCACAAGTTTAAATTATGAATGGATCTCTGAGTCAAGCTCCTCTAACCCTAAATATTTAAATTCAAGGTCATATTTGTTTGAAGAATTACCAGGATTTTGGGAGATACTTTCGGCTGGCAATACGCTAAATTCCGTAACCAAAGACTGTAAGGATGAAAAATTGAAGTCGTTTTTAGAAAAACATCAAATCCGGTCTACCCTAGTATTACCCCTATTTATTAGAGATCATTTTTGGGGCTTTGCTGGAATTGAAGAAGAAAAATTTGACAGAGAATGGACCGAAGCTGAAATATCAGCAATCAAAGCTTATGTTAGCTCTTTAGAAAGAGTAATTGAGCGAGCCATGGTAGAAGAAGAGTTAGTACATTCTCAAAAAAGTGCAGAAGAATCTTCAAAAGCAAAGGAAAGATTTATGGCTAACATGAGTCATGAAATCCGAACACCTATGAATGCCATTTTGGGACTCAGCAGGCAGTTACAAAAAACAAGTTTAGATCTCTCTCAAATTTCTTTTTTAACAGCCATCCATAGTGCCGCAGAGAACTTGTTGGTAATTATTAATGATATTCTGGATTTTTCCAGAGTTGAAGCAGGGCATGTCAGCTTGGAGAAGATTGGCTTTGTCCCTAGAGATTTTGTGAATACATTAATGAATGTGCTCAAACATAGAGCAGAAGAAAAAGGATTGAATTTTCGCCATCAAGTTGACCCGGGTATAGCTCCGGTACTTCTAGGGGATCCGTTTCGATTAAATCAAATTTTGTTGAACCTATTAGGGAATGCAATAAAGTTTACAGAAAAAGGCTCAGTATTGCTTAAAGTGCAATTGTTGCAATCTATGCCCGGAAAACAAGAAATGAGTTTTGAGGTAATTGATACCGGGATTGGAATAGATGAAGAATATCAAAAGCAAATGTTTAAGGAATTTAGTCAGGAAGACCCAGGAATTGCCCGCAGATATGGCGGAACTGGGTTAGGAATGAGTATTAGTAAACGTTTGATTTTATTGATGGGAGGGCAAATTGAGGTAGAGTCAAAAAAAGGCTTTGGAACTACCGTTCGAGTCAAACTAACTTTTCCAGTTGGAACTTGGTCAGATATTCCTGTTTCTGAAGCAGATCAATCTGAGATGAATTCGCTAGAAGGGAAGCGTATTCTTGTTGTTGAAGATAATCCTATGAATAGGCTTTTGGCAAATACTATTTTAAAACAATATGGAGCTAAGGTCTCAGAAGCTGAAAATGGTGCAGAGGCAGTAAACATTCTTAAAAAGGAATCTTTTGATATCATATTAATGGATATGCAAATGCCAATTATGGATGGAACAGAGGCAACTATTCAAATTCGTAATGATTTACAAATTCATACGCCTATTATTACGTTAACCGCAAATGTGATTCAAGGGGAAAAAGAAAAATATATTGAAGCTGGAATGAATGATTTTATCTCCAAACCTTTTGAAGAAAACACTTTATTACAAGTTATCTCTAGGTGGTTGGTTAATCGACCAATGGAAAACAACAAAACAATAATTTTAAACAAAAAAGACAATCAGGAGTTCAGTTCAGAAACCGAACTCTCGTTAAAAAATCTTATTGAACTAAGTAGAGGAGATGAACGATTTATCCGGCACATGCTGGAATTGTTTTTAACGGAAATGCCACGAGCTATTCAGGAAATTGAAGAGGCATGGAAGTTAGAAGATATTGCGAAAGTAAAATTGGTTACCCACAGAATTAAACCCTCACTTCAAAATTTGAACTTAATGAAGGCAACAGACTTAGCTAAAGAATTGGAATCTGACACCTCAGCAGGGCATTTGGGGGAAGCCCAAAAAGCAGCGTTTAATGAGTTGAAATTTGAATTAGGAATTGCCTGTCAGGAAGTTAAAAATCGCTTAACTCAAGCTACTATTAATTGAGGTATTAAGGCAGCCAAATAGGCCAATAAACTCATATAAATTATCATTACAACAGGCCATTTCCAGCTGCCAGTTTCTCTTCGCGTGATGGCCAAAGTACTCATACATTGCATTGCAAATGCATAAAAAAGGATTAAAGATATCCCCGTTGCCGGTGTATATACCTTTTTCCCGGTATCTGAAAAGGTATCTTGAAGCATTCTTTCCCGCAGAGTTTCCGAAGAACCATCCTCTTCAGCAGCATATAAGGTTGCCATAGTTCCAACAAATACTTCCCGGGCTGCAAAAGATGTGATTAAACCAATTCCAATTTTCCAATCAAACCCTAGGGGCTTAACCATGGGTTCGATTTTAGCCCCTAGCTTTCCCGCCCAACTTTCTTTTAGTTTGTCAGATGCTTCCATTCGATTCAATTGTTCTATATCAGCAGAGTCCAATTGGCGCAATTGACTATAATGTTCTTCAATCTTATTAAATTCGTCTTGTGGACCAAAATTCACCATTCCCCATAATATCATAGAGATCACCAAAATTACACGACCGGCCTCCCAAACAAATGCTTTGCATTTATGCCAAAGGGTTAAACTGATATTCCTAAATTCCGGAAAACGATAAGCAGGAAGCTCTACTAAAAAAATACTCCGCTCTCCTTTTCGAATTCTGCTTTTTAATACCAAAGCAGATAATAAAGCCATAAAAAATCCCAATAAATACAACCCCATCATCACAAGTCCCTGAAGTTGGAAAAATCCAAAGATAGGCGTAGGTGGAATTACCATTGAAATTAATAAAGTATAAACAGGTATACGAGCGGAACAACTCATAAGCGGGGTAACTAAAATGGTTACCAATCGCTCTCTTCTATCTGCAATTGTTCTAGCCCCCATTATGGAAGGTATTGCACAGGCCATCCCTCCGATTAACGGAATCACTGACCTACCATTCATTCCAAATGGACGCATTAATCTGTCCATTAAAAATACTACCCTTGCCATATAGCCAGACTCTTCCAAAACGGCCATGAACAAAAACAAAAAGGCAATCTGAGGAATGAAAATGATAATGCCCGTAACGCCAGCTAATACTCCATTAATCAATAAGCTCCTTCCCCAACTTTCTGCGATGTTTTCATTCAATACCGAATTAACATTCCCCATTCCCCATTCAATCCAATACATTGGAATCGATGCCCAACTGAAGATGGCCTGAAAAATAAAAAGTAACATAAGTAAAAAAATAGCATAACCCCCAATAGGATGTAACAGTATCCTGTCAGCCCAATTTCTTTTTTCAGCGGGATTAACTAAGGTAGATTGAACTACTGTTTTTAATAACTCATCAATCGTTTCATAACGGTGAAGTAAATCCTTAATTTTTAATAAATCCGCTTTGTCAGAAATTTGGATATCGCTGGTATGCAAATCAGTTTGAAGTTTTTTAAGAAACTCACCATAAACATAAGGGGGTTTCTGGGATGAAACTTCTGAATAAATAGAATTGGAAAGAAAAGAAACTACCGACAAAGGGATTGAGGCAGTCATGGTTTGTTTTAATTCCTGAATTCCTGAATTTTTTCGAGCAGATAAACCTACTACTGGAATACCTAGCTTTTCAGATAACAAAGGCAAATTCAAACTGAGATTCATTCCTGGCAACAAATCCATCATGTTTACAGCAAGTACAACTGGCAATCCTAAATCAATAAGTTGAGTACAGAGCAATAAACAGTTTCTAAGATTGGTAGCATCTGCTACTACCACTACCTTCTCGGGATGATCCGGATGGTTTTTTTCAGTAAGAATATCAAAGGTTACTTGTTCATCTGCCGATCTGGGATAAAGACTATAAGTGCCAGGTAGGTCAATCATTTGTATGGGCAAGTCGGTTTGCCCCTTTAACAAACCACTAGCCCGATCAACGGTAACGCCTGTAAAGTTTCCTACTTTTTGCCTTAATCCGGTTAACAAATTAAATAGAGAGGATTTGCCCGAGTTAGGTTTTCCGGCAAGTGCGATTTTTATGCTGGACTTCATCCTGGGTTGTATTGAATTACCTCTACCCCAATAGTATCTTCTTTTCGAAGGGATATAGTAATACCCTCACATTGAATTGCCATAGGTCCATTCCAAGGAGCCCTATGCAATACTTGAACATTTTTCCCTGCTTGAATTCCCATCTCCCCTAATAAGGCTTTAAGCGCCAAAGGTTCAATTTTAACTATTGTAAATCTTTGCCCACACCGGGCAGAATACAATTGTTGAATGGGTTGTTTAGACATTGTCAAAATTCAGGCAAAAGTAACACCAAAGTTTCATCTCAACAGTACTTCTATACGGTTTGTGAATATTATTCCCCGTTCAACCTTTAAATAATCAACTTGAAGTAAAAACACCCTGATTTTTACCAACAAAAATTTGCCAGTTTGTTGAATTCCTTTAATTTAGCAAATTGTGAAAGAAAAAATATTTCTATTTCGAATTATATGCGTTTTGATTGGACTAAGTGCTCCGTTAGGTGGTTTCAGCCAACAAATCGTACAACTATTTACAGAGGATTTTAATACCGGCGGAACCTCCTTTTCTTTAAATACTACCGGACCTGCTGCTAATACCGGAATCAACCAATGGTTAATCGATAATCAATATAATGGTGGGGGATTATATCCCAATACTACTCCTCAAACTAACACTACTAGCGGTACCATTGGACAAGCCCCCTTTAGCCCTTATCTCCATGTACATGATCTGGGATATGCCGGAACTGCAACAAATTGTAATTATAATAGCAATGTAACCTCTGATAGATTTACCAAAATGAGTCAAGGATTTTGCACCTTAGGCTTTACACAAGTTACCATGACATTTTTTTATTTAGCAGGTGGAAATGGAACGAGTGATTATGGAGAATTATATTATAGCACAGATGGAGGAGGGTCTTGGAATCCTGTAGGTTCACCTTACAGTAATACTAATTTATGGACTTATCAGATTGTTACGAACCCTGCATTCGATAATCAACAAGATTTAAGGTTTGGTTTTCGGTGGCGCAATTCCACCTCAGGGCTTGCACCCGGAATGTCCTTCGCAATTGATGACATTATCGTAGTAGGAACCTATGATAATGTGATAAATCCGGTTACCATTAATGTTCCCAATATTGCCCCTAATCCTGTTTGCCAAGGAGCATTCTTAAATATTCAATATACATTATCTCAACCTCTTTGTGCAGGTACCTATGCTATTGAAATGTCGAACTCTGTAGGGAACTTTGCTCCACCAACCAATATGGGTGTGTTCAATATTGGACCCAACACTACCACGGGTTCTGTTAACATCACCATTCCTACCACTACAGCAGCAGGAGGGTGCTACAAAATACGAATAAGTCGTTT
Source organism: Sphingobacteriia bacterium (assembly GCA_009924095.1). Lineage (GTDB taxonomy): Bacteria > Bacteroidota > Bacteroidia > J057 > RFSG01 > RFSG01. The sequence goes on along the minus strand of RFSG01000011.1, from coordinate 35,822 downwards.
AACCCCTGCGCCTGCAATAACAGGAATTGCAAGCGCATGTTTTACAGTTCAAGTGTGCCCCAATACAATAACCACGTTGCAACCCGTGGTAACGTTTGGGCCCGATACCTTATGTGTAAATAGCGCTATAGATGTTCCTTTTTATTCTACCGGAGCTTTTTTAGCAAATAATCAATATATCGCACAATTGTCAGACGCTAATGGCAGTTTTGCAAACCCCCAAACGATTGGCAGTATTCCGGATGCAAGCACCTATGACCCTGCTTTGGGCTCATTGCCAGGGAATGTTTCCGGCTTAGTTCCAGTAACCGCACCTGGCTGTAATTACTACATTCGGGTTATTTCTACCAGTCCTTCGGTAATTCCCCCACCCGCTAATTATTTCGGACCCTTTTGTCTAAAACAATGTGATATCGAAACCAATAATTTAACCGATATTAAAATGTGTATTACCGCTAATGTTGGAGCAGATAGTACCGTTCAAATACAGATTAATAGTTGGAATAATAATGGTACTTACGGCCCTAACAATACTTTTGATGTTCAAGTAGTAAATTCTCAAACTTATCAGGTAATTAATACAGGTGGGTTAGGAACCGTATCTTCCAATGGAAATGGAACCCTCACTCTTTCTGTTCCAGGATTAACGCAGTTAATTGCATTGTTAGGCCCTCCAGGAACGGGTATGTATTATATTCGAATTGTTTCCTCTAACCCCAATACACCTGCAAATACTTTAGGTACTTTAATTCGATTAACCATCGGGGCACCGGATTCAATTCCGCCTTTAATTATTCCATCTGATAGTGCTTTATGTCCAGGCGACATATTATCCTTATTTATAATTCCATTCAAAAATACATCTACTTACCAATGGTGGTCACCCTCCCTATCCAATGGAGCACCCTTCATGTGGCAGTATAATCCACTCATGGTACAATTTAACATGGCTACCCCTCCGAGTACCCATATTTTTTCAGTGCGAGAAAACAATAATGGTTGTTGGGGGCCTTGGGCGGATACCGTTTCGGTGGATATTCTAGGCGTTCCCAATGTAAATATAACGGGCCCTAACCCTGTTTGTGCTGGAGATACTGTTCAGTTTCAAGTGCCCTTTATGGATAATACCTATTATCAATGGACATCTTCATTTGGTACTATCATTGATACTTCCAATAATGTGATTACCATGACATTTCCAGGCCCAGGCGCAGGTACAATCGGGGTATTTGCCTTGAACAAATGCGGATCTGCCAATGGTAGTTATAATTTTAACGTCTTGGCAAAACCTACTGTTGTTGCGGGAAATGATACTATCTTATGTATAAATGTTCCAGTTACACTTACTGCCTCTGGCACAGGTGTCACTTACGATTGGTTTTTAGGAACAAATCAAGTAGGAACTGGAACTGCAGTTATCGTTACTCCTCAATCAACTTCCACTTATGTTGTGGTAGCTACCGATCAAAATGGTTGTAAACAAAGAGATACTACTGTAATTCAATTGTATGACCTGCCTGTTCCTACTTATGTTATTATTGAAGAAACTTGTTTTGGCGACGATGATGGAGAAGCATCGGTAAGTGTTACAGGTGGTTTGCCTCCTTTTAATTATTTGTGGAATACTGTGCCAACGCAAAACGGTACAACTGCAACCAACTTACCCCAAGGAACTTGGCAATTAGATATTACGGATGCTTTAGGCTGTGTGTTTAAAGATACCATTGAGATGACAGGCCCTGACACCTTAATTGCCGGAGTTTCTGCTCGTAACGTTTCTTGTTTTGGAGGTACAGATGGCGCATTATTGTCAGCACCTACCGGAGGCAATGGTGGTAATAGTTGGATCTGGTCTTCAGGCCAAACTCAGGCATCTTTATCTTATATTTCAGCAGGGACTTATTCCGTGGTAGTTACGGATAGTTTAGGTTGTACCGCAACTGAATCTATTGTGGTGACTCAACCTAGTGAAATTGTTATTCAGATTAATCAAGTAGAAGTTAGTTGTTTTGGAGGGCAAGATGGAATGTTATCGGCAAATGCAACTGGGGGTACACCAGGATATCTGTTTACGTGGAATACTACTCCTTTACAAACCATTTCTAATGCATTTAACTTAACAGCAGGTATTTATCAAGTTAACGTAACTGATGGCAACGGTTGTACTAAAAATGCCCAACAAACGGTTACGCAACCCCAACCTTTAGTAACTACTTTGTCAAACGTTGAACCTACTTGTAATGGGTATTCAGATGGTAGTATTCATGCCGAAGTAGAAGGTGGAGTACCAGCCTATTCATATCAGTGGAATACCACAGCTATTGAACAGACCCAAGATGCAACTGGATTAATTTCAGGAGTATATCAACTGATTGTTACTGATTCACGTTCATGCAAGGATACTACTTCATGGTTATTAGATCAACCAGAGCCGTTACCTTATCCAATGGTTTATACAGATACACTTTGTTTTGGGGAAAGAGGTGCCTTACAAGGCTATACAGCCGACTCTTTGGATGTTTGTTGGTTTGAAACCAGTAATGATTCATTTCCAGTTAGTTGCTCTCATCAATTTTTAACTCCTGAGTTAAAGAGCACTCGTTTCTATTTTGCTGCCAGCAGAGACAGTATTGGCTGTTTAAGTGCAAGAGTTCCGGTACCAGTTATTGTACATCTTCCTCCCAAAGCCGATTTTACAGTAGATACTAAACAGAAAACACTACCTCAAGCATGGTTCCAATTCAATGCAATTTCTCAAGACTCCCAAATCATTGATTGGTTCTGGGAAATGGGCGATAGTCACACTGCGCATGGTCCTGCAATTGTTTATCAATATTCTCATCCTGGAGTTTATGACGTAAAACTAACGGTCACTGATTCCAATGGATGTCGTACGGTTATTTCCAAGCCTAGTTTGGTAGAAGCCATTAAAGATCAATTTATCGTTGCTCCTAATGCCTTTAGTCCTAATGGGGATGGACAAAATGACTTTTTCACCATTACCCTAAGGAATATTCTAAAGTTTGATATCATGATTTATGATCGTTGGGGCAACCTTTTATACCAATCTCAGGATCCTGGATTTAAATGGGATGGAACCGTAAACAATAGCCCGCTTCCCGAAGGAGTATATGTTTATGTAATCACTGCACTTTCTACCCTTGACGATAATATGGAGTTGAATGGTTCTATTACCCTTGTTCGATGAAAAATAGTATTTATCTCTGTTCAATTTTAGTGCTATTTGTAGGGAAGGTAATATTCGCTCAATCTTCCAGTCCTGCAATTACAGTCAGTTCTGGTAAGGTTACTTTTTATAAGACTAACGCTCCTTCTGTACAAACTGGAGTTATAGAAATAGTAAACCAAGGAAAGGAATCTATTTCAATTACTGGAGTTTCTTCCTCCAATCCTTATATCACCGCACGCTTTTCGGTTTCCCAAATTGAACCCAAGAGTAAGGCAAAAGTTACCGTTATGTTCAGTGGGGTTAAAACACCAACAACTGAGTTGTCAGAGTTGAAGATATTTTGTTCTGGTCATAAGGTTCCTTTTAACCTGCCAATCCAATGGGTAGCCCCAAAGCAACCACTTTCAAACCCCTATATTTCTCCGGCACCTGCTGAGGTTCCATTTATAAAAGCATCCCGCCGATAATCACATACTTACCCTTCTTTGGTAAGTTAAATTAGAATTGTGGTTAATTTGGGGAGATGATACGTTTTCTTCCTTTATCCTTTTTATGTTTTTGGACGACAAATATTGTTTTGTCCAGTTTTGTTTTTTGTTGGGCATCCGATACCACTCGAATAACCAAGGAATGGAAAGTTAATCATCCACCTGAAGGAACTAAAGAAGTTTCTTTCACACTTTCTGAAGGAACTTGGATGAACCTAGATGTTAGTCCGGATGGTCAACATATTGTCTTTGATTTATTAGGAGATATTTATGAATTACCTATATCTGGTGGAGCGGCCAAAGTATTACGACAGGGATTGGCTTGGGAGGTGCAGCCCAGATATAGCCCAGATGGAAAACAAATTCTATTCACTTCAGATGCTGGAGGAGGCGATAATGAATGGGTGATGCAGGCTGATGGAAGCAACCCTAAGTCGGTTACTACTGAAGACTTTAGATTGTTAAACAATGGAGTATGGATGCCCAATGGAAATTATATTGTAGCCCGAAAACATTATACAGGGTATCGGTCTTTAGGGGCCGGTGAAATGTGGATGTATCATATCAATGGAGGTAGCGGGATTCAATTGACCAAAAGGAAGAATGATCAAATGGATGTAAATGAACCCTCAGTTTCTCCTGATGGAAGATATTTATACTTCACGGAGGACATGAGTCCTGGTAATTATTTTGAATATAATAAAGACCCCAACGGACAAATCTATGTTTTACGTAGATATGATTTTAATACCGGTCAAATTGAAAATCTTACAGGAGGAAGTGGGAGTGCTTTAAGACCTCAAGTTTCTCATAGTGGAAAACAAGTAGCGTTTGTTCGAAGAGTTAGAGGGCAATCGGTTTTATGGATTTACCAAACTGAAACAGGAGAAGAATATCCATTATACGATAACCTTAGTAAAGACCAACAGGAAACCTGGGCTACTTTTGGTACCTATCCTGGGTTCGCTTGGTCACCCCAAGATGACTATATCTTTATTTGGGCGAAAGGTAAAATTCAAAAGATTAATGTAAAAGAAGGAACCTCATCACAAGTCCCTTTTACATGTGAAGTGAAGCAACAGTATATTTCACCGGTTACTCCTGAACAAATTGTAGGCACAGATTCTTTTGAGGTTAAAATGATTCGCAATCCCATAACTTCTCCAGATGGCAAAATGATTGTGTTTCATGGAGCAGGATATTTATGGAAGAAAACCTTACCCAATGGTGTTCCTGTTCGATTAACTCAAGGTTCTGACTTTGAATTTTTTCCTGACTTCAGCTCTTCAGGTAAAGAAATTGTATTTGTTACTTGGAATGACACATCCTTGGCTACCGTCTGTGTTATTTCTGTTGAAGGGAAAGATTTGCGTAAACTGAACCATCCCAAAGGATATTATGTAACCCCTCGTTTTGACCCAGAGGGAAAGAAAGTTGTCGTTTCAAAAGTAGGGGGTGATATCTTATTAGGTCAGGCCTTTGAAACTCAGTTGGGTATTTATCAAGTATATCGGGATGGTCAACCTGCGCAAAGACTCCTAGATCATGGATCAAAACCCAGATACTCGTGGGATGGTAAATCTATTTACTATTTTGGGGGAGAAGGGGATAAGAAAGTTTTAAAAGAACTTTCCCTGTTAGATCGAAGTGAACGTACCTTATGTTCCTCTAAGTATGCAACAGAAATTGTTCCTAGTCCCGATAACCAGTGGATTGCATTTCAGGAGTTGTTCCAAATATACATTGCTGCTTTTCCGGCTTCCGGACAAACCCTTGATCTTAGTGCGGGAAACAATGCTGTTCCCATGTTTAAGGTTACTCGGGAAGGTGGAACCTTTTTGCACTGGTCAAACGATAGTAAAACCTTACATTGGATGGTAGGTCCCGAATATTTTTCTCGTTCTATTCAAACAGTTTTTAAGTTTATTCCTGGAGCTCCAGATTCTATCCCAGGTCCTGATACCCTTGGGATTCGTATGGGATTATCCTTAAAAACCGCTAAGGCTAATGGATCCTATGCATTAATGAATGCGAGAATCATTACCTTAAAAGATAGTCAGGTTATTGAAAATGGGATCATCATTATTGAAAACAATCGAATTAGTTCGGTAGGAGATGCAAGGACAGTAAGGCTTCCAGGGAATCTTCAAAAAATTAATTTGGAAGGAAAGACCATTATTCCCGGATTAATTGATGTGCATTCGCATATGCCAGTTTCTTATTCAGGGTTAGCGCCCCAACAAGTATGGCCGTATGATGCGAACCTTGCCTTCGGGGTTACAACTACCCATGATCCCAGTAATCTCACTGAAATGGTATTTAATCATGCAGAAATGCAAAAGGCTGGATATATGCGGGGCCCCAGATTGTTTTCAACAGGTACGATATTATATGGCGCTGAAGGTGATTTTAAAGCAGTTATTCAGAACTATGAAGATGCCTTGAACCATCTAAGGAGGATGAAAGCAGTAGGCGCCATTTCTGTAAAAAGTTATAATCAACCCCGTCGTAATCAGAGACAAATGGTACTTACTGCAGCACGTCAATTAGGCATGCGGGTGGTACCTGAAGGAGGATCCTTCTTTTTTCACAACCTAACGATGATTGCCGATGGGCATACTGGAATTGAACATTCTCTACCTGTTAATCCTGTGTATCAAGATGTGGTTCAGTTCTGGAAAAATACGGATGTTCAATATACTCCCACATTAATTGTTGGGTATGGAGGTATTTGGGGTGAGAATTATTGGTATGATAAAAATCAAGTTTGGCAGCATGAACGTTTATTGAAGTTTACTCCACGTTCCTTAATTGATGCGCGTTCTAGAAGGAGAGTAAAAGCACCCGATGAAGAATATGGTCATTTTGATAATGCCGCAACCTGTAAAAAACTTGCGGATGCTGGCGTTAGAGTTAATTTAGGAGCTCATGGGCAACTGCAAGGGCTTGGTGTACATTGGGAATTATGGATGCTGGTTCAAGGAGGGATGACTCCTTATCAAGCCCTTCAAGCTGCAACGCTGAATGGTGCTCGGTATTTGGGAATGGATAAGGAGTTAGGGTCGATTGAAAGTGGTAAACTTGCCGATTTGGTAATTCTGGATCAGAATCCATTAGAAAATATTTATAATTCTGAAAAGGTACATGCTGTTATCCTAAATGGAAAGTGGTATGAAGGTGCCACTTTAAAATCGCCTGGAACACCGGATCCTTATCCTTATTATTTTCAACGGGGAGGGGGAAAAGCTTTTCCTTGGGGACATTATCATAACGCCGGAGGCAGCAAATGTGGATGCCATGTGGAACCCTAATTTAAAGTTTTCAATTAAAACGATGTTAATTAATACTATATAATAGTATCTTTTAAGATTATTTAAGATACTATTATATAGTATATAAAAGTATGATTAATTCATTAAATATAATATTATTACATATTAATTTGTTTAAACGAATTGTTTAATGAATTGGAGACAAATCTCTGAAATTCTCAAAAGGATAGAACACATAGGCGCTACTCCTTATGCCCGCTTTGCTGAACCTGTAGTTTTTGGAGTTGTTTTATTGTTAAATGCAGGGCGATTATTTTCTACCCGCTTCTTTCCAGCTTTAGATGCTCCGGCGCATGTTTACAATGCAGTTTTATTAAAGGAAGCTCTACTTGCCTCTTATTGCCTCGATGGTCCTAATTGGATTTTACCCAATGTTTCCGGGCACTTTATTCTATTACTTCTATCTTATGTTTTGCCGATGGAAGTTTGTGCAAAGATTTTATATCTGGTATTAATATGTGGTATACCCCTAGTATGGAGATCTTTGATGAAGGCTTATCAGCCGGCTTCCCCTTGGGGGAGTTTGTTAATCTTTCCCCTTTCTTGGTCTTTTTTTTTATTTCTTGGGTTTTTTAATTTTTTATTAGGGATATTTTTTTTCTTGTGGGTATGGAGATGCAGTTTGTATTTCCAAAAAAAATTAACCCTTCAAATGGGAATGTCATTATGTGTATTATTAACGCTTGCCTGGTTTTCGCATTTTTTAATGTATTTATTTTCGCTTATGGCAATAGGATTTATTTATTTACCCAACTATAAAAAAACAAAGTATTTATTCGGAGTTCTACTTGCTGCCATTCCTTCCTTAATCCTGACAAGTGTATATATTTTAAATTATCCATCTCCAGGCAATTATTCTTGGCAGCCCTGGAATATTATTGTAGAATGGATAATAAATCTACGTTTCCTTCAAATTTATAATCTCATAAATGAAGCCCCATTTACCTTAGGATATACTTGTATCTGGACCTTTCTATTTGTATTAGGGATATTTTTAAGATTTAGGAAAAGCAATTTCAACTTTAAGTTTCAATCTTCTGATTGGGTTTGGATATTCTGTATCGTATTATTCATAGCTATATTTATTATTCCAGATGGAGATGGGAATAGCGGCGGAATTGTAACCCTGAGGATCATTTTTGTCACTGCAATCGTAGCATTATTAGGAATTACAACCCTTAGGTTACCTGGATGGGTTTTGGCAATTGGTGGAGGATTATTGGCGGTTTTTCAGTTCAATCATTATGCACAATTAACCCCTAATATAAATGATTTAAACGGAGATGCTAACGAGATTTATAATCTCGGAATTTATCTTCCCGCGAATAGTACTATTCTCGTGTTTGTAAATGATCAAAATTGGCTAACGCAACATGCCTCAGCATATCTTGGGTGGAATACCCCAGTACGAATCCTTAAAAATTATGAAGCAGAACTTCAACATTTTCCATTACACTGGAATCAAAATTGTTTAGAAGGCCAACATTTAAAAAATATATCTACCTCCAAAGACGCCTGTGCCTTATTATCTGCTAACAATTCTCGACTTATTATACATTACATTTTTATCCAGGGTGGTTGGAATTCTTCAGAAAATAATTGCCCAATATTCTATTCATTAAAACAGGAAGGAAAAATAAAATTAATTAAACAATCTCCAAAAATGTCTTTATGGAAAGTAGAAAGCTAAAACAATTACACATAATTTTCTCCTTCTTTTTTTTCTTTTTTCACATCCCCAACAAATTCTTTAATTTTTTGTTCGGAACTCATTTTACAAATTAGGAGTACATTATCGGTATCTACCACAATATAATTTTCCAGTCCTTCAATTAAAACCAATTTATCAGGATGTTCGCATCGAATCATATTTCCAGATGATCCATATATCTTTCCTTTTCCGGATACCGCATTTCCTAAATAATCCTTTTCATATTGTTGATACAAGGATACCCAAGTGCCCAAATCGCTCCATCCAAAATCACCCGGAATTACATACACATTTTGTGCGAGTTCCATAATGCCATTGTCAATCGATATGTTTTTGCAGCGCGCATAAACCTCAGCAATGGCGTCGGTTTCATCGGGAGTATCTAATTTTTTTCGAATACTAGAAAAGAGTTCAAAAAGTTCAGGCATATATTCCTCGAAACTTTTCAAGATGGTTTTCGCTGAGAAAATAAAGATTCCGCTATTCCATAAAAAATCTCCACTTTGAAGAAAGGATTGGGCAATCTCTAACGTGGGTTTTTCAGTGAAGGTTTTTACTTTGAAATAGCTTGCATCTGGGGTTTCTTTGTTTTCTACATATTGAATATATCCATATCCTGTATCCGGTCTGGTGGGTTTAATTCCCAACGTCATCAACATATCTGATTTTCCTACAGAATCAAGTGCAGTTAAAATATCATGACCAAACTTTTCTCCTTGCAGGATCAGATGGTCTGAAGCCGCCACTACAATTTTTGCTTTTGGGTTTACCTGATGGATTCGAAACGCAGCATACGCAACACAAGGTGCCGTATTTCTGCCCATGGGCTCTAACAAAATTCTATCCTGAGACATTTCAGGTAATTGGGTATTTACCCAATTTAGGTAACTCGAATTTGTAACCACCCAAATATTTTCTTTCGGTACCAGCGTCTCAAACCGATCCCAGGTTTGTTGGATAAGCGTTCTGCCTGTATCCAACACATCTAAAAACTGTTTAGGTCGGTGGGTACGACTCATAGGCCAGAAACGGCTTCCAATTCCTCCGGCCATAATTACAACGTGATGGTTTTTGTTCATAAATATTTTATTGAATTCCTTGATGAAGAAGGTCGTGTAAGTGGAGAATACCCGTCAATTGATGGGAAGTATTCAAAATTAGTAGTTGAGATATTTTCTTGGACTCCATTAAAACTAAGGCTTCACTTGCGAGTTTATGTTCCAAAGAAGTTATAGGATTAGCATTCATAAGACTTGAGGCCTTTATATCGGAAGTAATCGCACCTTTTTGCAAGGCTCGCCGAAGGTCTCCATCGGTAATGATTCCCAATACTTGATGGGCTTCATCCACAACTGCACAAGCTCCGACTCTTCCTTGGGTAATAGCATAAATAATATCTGGCAATAAGGTATTTGGGCTTACTGTGCTGGGAGGCGTTCGCATCAATTCTTTTACCCTAAGCAGTAATTGCCGACCCAACATGCCGGAAGGATGAACCCTGGCAAAGTCTTGCGGGGAAAATCCTTTGGCGAGTTGCAAACATGCCGATATAGCATCCCCCATCGCCATCATTGCCGTTGTGGAGGTGGTTGGGGCCAAAGCATTCGGGCAGGCTTCCTTTTCTATCGGAATCAAAATGTGAAGATCAGACTGCAAAGCTAAGGGGGAGTTGGCATTACACGTCATAGAAATAATAGGAATCGGTAATGCTCTTAAGGCAGGGATTAAAGTTAAGAGTTCTTCGGTCTGACCACTTTTGGATAACAACAAAGCAATATCTCCTGGAGTACAAACTCCTAAATCTCCATGTAAGGCATCTCCTCCATGTAGAAAAAACGCCGGGGTCCCGGTCGAAGATAACGTAGCAGCAATCTTTTGACCCACCAAAGCGCTTTTCCCAACGCCACTGACAATAACCTTTCCAGGGCTATCGATCAACTGCTGAAGGATACCTGAGAAATCAGGGGATAGAGCTGAAGACATTGCTAACAATTGTTCGCCTTCTTCCCTTAGCACACGCTGTGCTTCTGTTATGAGCATTTGATTATCCATTGAAACAGCAAAAAAATCAAAGTTTCCGGTGACTGACTAAATAAATTTTCGTAAATTACTGTTTTAATAAACTGAGATGATTAGCGTGACGCCGGAAATAACTCTGGATATTCAACAAAGCCTTAAAAGATTTTTTGGCTTTGATACATTTCGGGGGAAACAGGAAGCTGTAATTCGCCACCTCATGAAGGGTAATGATTGTTTTGTCATTATGCCTACAGGTGCGGGAAAATCTTTGTGTTATCAACTCCCCGCGATTATGATGCCGGGTACTGCCTTGGTAATATCCCCTTTGATAGCCTTGATGAAAAATCAGGTAGATCAACTGCAAGCCCTAGGCATAGAAGCGGGGTTTTTAAACAGCTCCCTGAGTAAGTCAGAATATGAGCAGGTAAAAGCAAAAACTATTTCTCAAGAACTGAAATTGCTTTACGTTGCCCCTGAATCTTTGGTAAAAGAAGAATTTATCGAATTCCTCAATCAAGCAAACATCTCGTTTGTCGCCGTGGATGAGGTACATTGTATATCGGAATGGGGGCATGATTTTCGGCCTGAATACCGTAGAATCCGACAGATTTTACAATACATTCCCAAAGTTCCTTTAATCGCGTTAACCGCTACGGCAACGCCAAAAGTTCAGTTGGATATTCAACATAATCTCCAATTAGAAAACGCAGAATTATTTTTAACCTCCTTTAACCGGCATAATCTGTATTATGAAATCCGGCCGAAGCATAATCCTATTGAACAAATCATTCGGTTTATTAAACAAAATGAAGGAAAATCAGGAATCATTTATTGTTTGAGCCGAAGAAAAGTTGAAGAAATATCCTCTCTCCTAAATGTAAATGGCATTAAAGCGGTCCCCTATCATGCAGGATTAGATTCCAGTGCACGTACCCAACATCAGGATATGTTCCTAAAAGAACAAGTTCAGGTAGTGGTTGCAACTATTGCTTTTGGGATGGGGATTGATAAACCCGATGTGAGATATGTAATCCATTACGATGTTCCCAAAAGTATTGAAGGATATTATCAAGAAACTGGAAGAGCAGGACGAGATGGATTAGAAGGAAATTGTATCCTTTTTTATGATTTCAGTGATATCATAAAATTGGAAAAATTCATGAAGGATAAACCCTTAAGCGAGCGGGAATCCGGAAAACACTTGTTGTATGAGATGGCCTCCTTCTCTGAATCTGGGGCTTGCAGAAGAAAACAGTTGTTGCATTATTTTGGGGAAAGCTTTGAAGATGCACGTTGTTCTAGCATGTGCGATAATTGTCGTTATCCCAAAGAAAAATTCGACGCATCCACTTTGGTTAAATCTGCCTTACAAGCTGTTCAAGAAACTGGTGGAAAATTCGGAGTTGCGCACTTAGTCAATATCTTAAAAGGTTCCCGAAATCAACAAATCCTATTGTATCATCATGACCAATTAAAAAGTCATGGCCTACATACCGAAAAAAGTGAAAAGGAATGGAAATCCATTTTTACGCAATTAATTCTTCAGGATTTTTTAATGAAGGATATTGATGATTATGGAGTAATTCGTCTGGAAAAAAAAGGCGAAGAATATTTAAAAAATCCCTATCCTATTCAATTAATTAAATACCATGAAATTGAAAAAATTGAACGGGATCCAGTAGTTGCAGAGGACTTTAAAGCATTTGATGAAATACTTTTTGATAAATTAAAAAAACTTAGAAAAGATATTGCTCGCGAAAAAGATATACCTCCCTATATTATTTTTCAAGATCCTTCTTTGGAAGATATGGCAGCTAAATATCCAATTACGTTAACTGAGTTTCAGAATATTCAAGGGGTAGGTTCCGGAAAAGCACAAAAATTCGCAGCTCCCTTTTTGAAGTTAATTCAACAATATGTGGAGGAAAATGAAATTGAAAGAACTGCTGAAATTGTGGTTAAAACCAGTGGAAAAAATTCAGCCAATAAATTATTTATTATTCAACATATTGATCGTAAAACTCCTTTGGATGAAATTGCGCAGTTGAAAAATATGTCAATGGAGGAATTAATGGAAGAAATAGAACATATTATTTATTCCGGCACTCGATTAAATATTGATTATTATATTCAGGAAGTAATAGATGAAGATAAACAAGATGAAATCTATGCCTATTTCCGGCATTCGGATACTGATAATTTATCTTTAGCCCAACAAGAATTAGGCAATGTATATTCTCCTGAAGAAGTACAATTAATTCGGGCTAAGTTTTATTCTGAGATGGCGAATTAATTTCCCAAAACTTTTAATCATAAATAATTATTTTCAAAAAATAATTGTTGTCTTACCAGTACCTTTGATTTACAATGGAAAGACAAGCATTGGATTCCCGTACTTTATTAAACACAAAAGACTTTGTTCCAGAATCCTTTTCTGGTCCTATTTGGATTGCAGGTCCTTGTAGTGCAGAATCCGAAGACCAGATAACTACTTTAGGGAACGCCTTGCGGGGTGCAGGGATTAGTTATTTTAGATGTGGGGTATGGAAGCCTCGCACTCGTCCTAATAGCTTTGAAGGACTTGGGGAAAAGGCTTTGCCCTGGCTTCAAACTTTACAAAAAGACGCGGGCTTAAAAGTCATTGTAGAAGTAGCAAATGCCCGTCATGTAGAGGCTATATTAAATGCAGAATTATCGGCGGTTTGGATTGGCGCAAGAACTACTGTAAATCCATTTGCTGTGCAGGAAATCGCCGATGCTTTGCGGGGCACTAATATTCCAGTATTAGTAAAAAATCCTATCAATCCAGATATTAACTTATGGATTGGGGCATTAGAAAGATTGTACCAAGTTGGCTTAACACGTTTGTCAGCTTGCCACCGCGGCTTTTCTACCTATGTGCAAGCACGTTTTAGAAATCTTCCCTATTGGGAGATTCCTTTGGAATTAAAAAGATTAAATCCTCAATTGCCGGTTATTACGGATGTAAGTCATATTACCGGAGACGCTTCTTTAATTCCGCCCATCGCTCAAAAAGCACTGGATATAGGCTTTGATGGATTAATGGTAGAAGTACATCCCGATCCTAAAAATGCATTAAGCGATGCCCAGCAACAATTAACCCCAGCTGAATTTTTGGAGTTGATGTTTAATTTAAGAATATCCAGAAAAGATATTCCTGATTCTGCTTTACAAGCTACGCTGCATTTATTACGCGAAGAAATAGACTTAGCCGATCGTCAATTAATCGAAATCTTACAATATCGTTTAAGCATTGCCTCGAAAATTGGGCAATTAAAACAACAATCCGGAATTACTTTTTTTCAACAGGATCGTTACGGAGAAGTACTTGATAAAACCTCCCAATATGCACGGTTGCTAAAACTAAACCATCAGTAATTTAATAATAATTCCACCCAATATTTAATTTATTTTTATAATTAAAGATTTGGGAAATTATATCTATTAATTATGGAAATAACCTTTAATTAAAATACTCCCGCATCCGTTCGAAAAATCCTTTTTCTTCTTTACCTGGATTAGGCTGAAAGTTTTTGGATTGACGCATTTTTTCCAACATTTCTTTTTCTGCTGAAGTAAGATGTGTAGGCGTCCAAACGGATATTTGTACCAATTGATCTCCTGACCCATATCCATTTATTCTGGGGATTCCCTTTCCTTTTAATCGAACTAGTTTACCGGATTGTGTTCCGGCTTCAACTTTAAATCTCGCTTTTCCAGAAAGGGTAGGCACTTCAACCGTGGTGCCTAAAGCTGCATCGGGAAGGGAGAGAAATAATTCATATAATACGTTATCCCCTTCTCTTACCAAATGAGGGTGTTTTTCTTCTTCAACCTGTATTAATAAATCTCCGGCTTCTCCTCCCCTAAGGCCTGCGTTTCCATTTCCTCGCATGGAAAGTTGCATGCCTTCACTTACGCCAGCAGGGATTTGAATAGATAAGGTCTCTTCTTCCTGAAGACGTCCTTCTCCTTCACAAGCCTTACAAGCTTTGGTAACAATTCTGCCTTCTCCATGACAAGTAGGGCAGGTTTGCACTACAATTTGTTGAAAAAATCCGCCCCCTACTTGCTGACGAATTTCCCCATATCCATTACAGGTTGGACAAGTTTGAAATGATTGGCTATCGGCAGCCCCAATTCCACTGCAGTTTTTACAGGCTACAAATCGTTTTAATCGAATATTTTTTTGAACTCCCGAAGCAATTTCTTCCAAAGTAAGTTTAACTCTTACCCGTAAATCATTACCTCTTTGTCCTTTTCTTCTTTTTCCACTTCTTCCTCCTCCAGAGGCACTACCCCCAAAAAAGCTTTCAAATGCTCCGCCGCCAAAAATATCTCCAAACTGAGAAAAAATATCGTTTACATCTTGATACTGATTTCCGGAGGCACCCCCACCATTTACCCCGGCATGACCAAATTGATCGTAACGGGCACGCTTTTGTTCATCCCCCAAAACATCATACGCTTCTGCTGCTTCTTTAAATTTTTCTTCAGCAGATTTGTCCCCTGGATTTTTATCCGGATGATAGGTCATAGCCATCTTTCGATAGGCCTTTTTGATGGAGTCTTTATCGGCCTTGCGATCTACCCCTAAAACTTCATAATAATCGCGCTTTGCCATTATGCCCCAACAATTACTTTAGCATATCGTAACACTTTATCTTCTAGGAAATATCCTTTTTCAACTTCGTCAATAACCACCCCTTTTAGTTCTTCTGGTCCAGGTACTGTGGTTATCGCTTCATGATATTCACTATTAAAGGACTGCTGCAAAGAGTCCATAGGTTTTAAACCTTTATTAATTAACAATTGGCGGAATTTATGACTTATCATCTGAATGCCTTCTTTTAAGGCTGACACGTTGTCAGACTTTTCCATAACCAATAAGCTTCTATCGAAATCATCAACTACAGGTAAAAGGCTTTTGATTAAGTCCTCCCCGGCATATTTAATTAATTCAGATTTTTCTTTTTGTGACCGTTTCCGAAAGTTATCAAAGTCTGAAGCCAGCCTTAAATACTTATCCTTCCATTCTTCCATTTCTTTCTGATAATCAATAGATTGTTCCTCATTTTCCAAAGGGGTATTTACTTCTAGAGTAGAGGGATCCTGAGGTTGAGCAGGTGTTTCGGGAATGCCTGCTTCTGGAGTGGAAGAGGAGTTATTGGGATCAACAGATTCCTCGGTTGGGGGTAAAGTAGCTTCTGGTTCTTGCATTGGAAAAATTTCTTCCCTCGATTAACAAAGATTATTCCGAAACCGTTGGGATAAAAGCCTTTTGGAAGTCTTCGTAAGAAATATTTTGTTCATGTTTTCTTTCTCCATAATAATGAAGTAAAGTCTCCAGCGTTGGAGGATCTAAATACCCAGGAACCGGAACAATTGGATCTCCATTAGGATTTAAAAATACAGTAGTAGGATATCCTAATTCTCCATTTAACATTTTATAAGCGAATTGATGAACGCGGATATCGGGTTCATAAGTATAAACTCTTCCTTTATATTCAGCCGTATCTTTTCCTTCAGCATCAAACTTTATACAATAATATTTTTCATTTAAATACTGAATAATGGCGGGCTGGGAATAAACCTTTTTATCCATAACCTTACACCAACCACACCAATCGGTATAAAAATCAATCATGATCATTCTTTGATTTTTAGGGGCATTCTTTAAAGCAAATGATAGACTCACCCATTTGATTTCAGTGAATCCTGGAGCTTTTTCTTTTTTGACTTGTGCCGTTGCTGAACCTGAAAAGAAAAATGTTAATCCAAGAATCCATCCCAAAAAAGAAATAGAAAAAAATCTCAGGTTAAGGTCTGGAAATCTTAAGGGTTTGGGTATAGGTTGAATGATCATCTTTCAAAATAATAGAAATGTTTAATATATATAATCCTCCAGGTAAAGAATGTAAGGGAAGCATTTCATCCCAAATCTCACACCCTTCTTTGTTTATTGTGCCCTGTAAAAGTTTTTTACCTGTGGTTTCTTGCAAGGAATAATGGATGAATCCAATCTCAGACCCTTGTATGACTAAATGCACAGATTCATTTATAAAAGAAGGATTGGGTTGCACCCAAAATTTCCAACGATCAAAAGTGTTTAATTTATCTTGAGAAGTTTTGATACTATCTCCCCCTGCATTCTCTGTTGGGATTAAGTGGATTTCAAATCGTTGGGTATCGCTCTCTAAACAAAGATCAGTAACCATCAAGGTTACCCTTGTAGTAAAGGAATTAAGGGTATCGGGAACACCGAATAATCTTGAATTTAAGGTGTCGAATTGTAACCAATTCGGTGCAGAGAGCACCTGCCAGGTTAAATGATCCCCCAATATAGTATCCGGATCATGGGCAAAATAGGAATAGGCATAAGGTATTCCAACCCAGGCGGAATCTTGAACTTGACTTAAAATTAAAGGCTTATGATTGGATATTTGAAAATGCAGATTCCGATGAAAAGTATCCATTACCCCATAACTATCCGTGATTTGAAGGATCAATACCGTATCATTAATGTCTGAGTATTGAGGCGTTCCGGTTACCCAAAGATGATCACCTTGTATTTGGATTTGTGTCCATTGGGGTTGTTGAAGGATTTGCCATTGATGGGTATCTCCGAAGGAATAATCTCCATCGGTTAACCGTAGGGTGTCTTGAAATAATTGCTGAAGAGTGGGTATATATTGAAGATGAGAAAGCGTTGGAGTTCTATTTTCTACAGTTGGATTTAACAACATAGAAAAATGTGCAGGCATTATCCCTGGCGCTAATACTTGATATCTTACTTCTTTTAAAGTACTATCAAACAACATAAATCTTTGTTCAGCAGAATCGGTTTGAAATTCAATCCCAGGTCGAAGGCTATTCCATACTACAAATGGAGGTAAAGAAATAGGGGAAACCCAACTACGACAATAGGCTGTATCATAATACCAATCTATAAAGGAGGTATAAAACTGATCAAGCCCTGTTAGTGGAATTCTATAAAAGGAATCTACTTTCACCCGAAGAAATGAAGGGCATAAGGTGTAGGGAAAAGGCAAGGCAACTGCTGGGGTAACTAAGCTTTCTTCTCCAGCACTATCAATTGCGGAAACTCTAAAGAACGAATAATTAAAAGTGGAATCTAGTAAGGATATAGAATAATTTGGAGTGAGTGTTTCAGCATATAAGCTTGCTGAATCTGGAAAGAATCCTGCAGATTCTTGTGACATATAAATTCTGTATTTATGAGGTGTTTTACCTTGAACATTTGAACTCCAGGATAAATACAAAGTTGTGTCTGTAAGGGAAAACGTTGGAAATTGTGGTGGCATTATACAGTTGGGCGTAAAAGACCAGATATTACTCCAAGGGCTCCAATTTCCGGCTTGGTCTCGTGCTCTTACTCTCCAATAATAGGTTTGACCACTATTTAAAAATCCATTGACCTCAACTCTAAACTGATGCTGGGGTAGCTCGTCTATTCCGATATATCTATCAAAGTTTGGGGCTAAGGGAAAACGCACATCAGGGGTTTCGCTTAATTGAAAATGATAACCTTGTATAGCATCTCCATCCGGGTCAGTAGGAGGCGTCCATTTGAAGGTGAAGTATCCACTATCGGGTGTGGCTTGATGTACAGGAAATAAGGGATATTGAGGGGCAATTGGAGGATGGTTTTGATAGGATTCTTGCCAGCCAACTTCAATAGCTACGGGTTGAGTTTGTCCTGCTCTATTGTAGAATTGAATTTCATTATCTCCTACTTGTAATTGCGGTAAGAAAAAGCGGCTTACTTGAAATTTATGGATAAAACGAATACTATCCCATCCACTTTGATGTTGGCCAACAGGAGCTTTTAATTCTAGCCTGAAAAAGGGCGTTCCTATTGGGCCTAAGGAATCGAGGTGTAATAAGTGACTTCCTGATACAGTATCAGTAATCGAAAGTGGGCCTGAATACCGTTCTAAAAAATACCATCCTATTCCATCAAAAGAAACATAAATCCAGGCGGTATCTTCCGGTGCTGCCAAACGTAGAGTATGTTGAAGTTGCATATCTACCAAAGGAAACGCTAATGTTTTGCTTACTTGAATGACTAAGGTGGATACACTATCGGATGGAGTAAGACTTGGATTTAAGGGATTGGTTGTATTAAAGAATGCATTCCGCAAAGTATCACATTGCCGTATAGTTTTTTCCCCGAGCACATCAATAGGAAGATCTAATTGTGCGTGAGCAATGACATTGTGTTTGATTAAGTCATTGGGATGATTAGACGAATCCTGATTATAAGCATGATGATATTCAGATACGGGATCCCAAGTATAACTTAAGGTTTCATTAGGTAATAAGAGGATATCATTGTTACCTAGATTATAAGAAAATTGATAAGGCGTTGAACGTGGATTATACATGTTGGATATCCAAGTATTACGTTCCAAATTCCAAGGGCTTCTTAAGCCAAAATGATGAATTCTTTTACCAAGAAATCTGTCGGATAACAAATCAATACGAGAGATTAAATTGTGATTAGAATAATCCGGATAAAACACTTCGATATCAGCATCTAGTATTTTTAATCCATCCCCCATATTGATTTCAGAAACAAAATGCCCTGTTAATGCCCATTCCACGCTGGAATATCCATTTGCATTTGCCAATTGTGACATACTAATTGCTGTATCATCACATAATCCATATCCGTAAGCGCAAAATTGATAAAGTGGATTTACATAATCATATAAAGGAGAGGTCCAATGCACTCGATTGTTTTTTAAAAAAGAATACATCGCAAGTGCTTTATCTCTTGGGCTCGTGACATCTCTTAACGCTTCCTGAACAACTGAACCAAAGTCTCTCCAATTCCCTTTGCGATTGGATATTAATTGAGGGCCAATAATTGAAATAGTATCTAAGTTTAGAATACGGATATATCGTAAAGGTTCAAACTTACGATCGGGAAGCCCATTCAGCCATAAGGTAGTAGTGTTTTCGCTATCTTGATACCCTTGTAAAGATAAGTGGAAGGTATCGGTTGCTTGGGTGGTCACCCACAGGGTATCTTTAGAAATTATCTGACTAAACACTGGGGTATACCAAATTTTTACTATCCCTAAAAGAAGTAAAACCCTAGTAAACCAAATTAATAAAATGGATAATTTCAATTTACCTTAACGTTAGTGTTTAATAAACGAATATATAATTTAAGAATAATAAATTCATTTATAACTATCATTACGAAAAAAGGTAAGAATTGTTTTTATTGGATACGACGAATATCAGCTCCAATATTGGTTAGCCTTTGTTCGATGAACTGATATCCTCTATCGATTTGTTCGATATTGAAGATTTTGCTAGTTCCTTCCGCGGATAGCGCAGCGATTAGGAGGGCAACGCCTGCTCTAATATCTGGACTAGTCATGGAAATGGCTTTAAGCCGATGATGTCTTGCAAGGCCAATTACGGTAGCTCTATGAGGGTCGCATAAAATAATTTGAGCGCCCATATCAATCAGTTTGTCTACGAAGAACAATCGGCTTTCAAACATTTTCTGATGAACAAGTACGGTTCCTTTAGCTTGGGTTGCGGTCACCAGGATAATACTTAACAAATCCGGAGTAAAGCCCGGCCAGATAGCATCTGAAACGGTAAGAATACTTCCATCAATAAAGGTTTCTACCTCATAAATGGATTGAGAGGGAATATAAATATCGTCGTTACGAAACTCCATTTGAATGCCTAAGCGCTGAAATACTTCAGGGATAATTCCCAGATGTTCAACTCCTGCATTTTTAATGGTGATTTCGGATTCTGTCATGGCAGCCAGTCCAATAAAGCTTCCGATTTCAATCATATCGGGCAACATTTTATGTTGTGTTCCCCCTAATTCCAATACGCCTTCAATGGTTAACAGATTAGAACCTATGCCTTGAATACGCGCACCCATACGATTCAGCATTTTGCAAAGCTGTTGCACATAAGGTTCACAGGCGGCATTATAAAGCGTGGTAGTTCCTTCGGCAAGCACCGCAGCCATAATTAAATTAGCAGTTCCGGTTACTGATGCTTCATCTAGCAACATATAACAACCCTTTAATCTACCTTCTACATTCAGGCGATAAAAGGATTCTTGTTCATCATATTCAAAAGAGGCACCTAGTTTTTTAAAACCGATGATATGCGTATCTAAACGTCTTCTACCGATTTTATCTCCACCAGGTTTGGGCATATATCCTTTTCCAAACCGGGCTAACATGGGACCAATTAACATTACCGATCCTCTTAGGCCTGCTCCTTTTTGTTTAAACTCAGGGGAAACCAAGTAATTGAGTTGAACATTATTGGCTTTAAAAGAATAGGTGTCGGGAGATAATTTTTGTACCTCAACGCCTAATTCTTGAAGTAATTCAATTAATCGTAAAACATCAATGATTTGGGGGATGTTGGAGATTACAACTTCTTCGGCGGTTAATAGAACCGCTGATAGGATTTGTAAAGCTTCATTTTTAGCACCCTGAGGTTGAAGTTCACCTGCAAGTTTTTTTCCACCGGTTATTTCGAAATGAGCCATAGTTAAACTCTGGGTCTTTTAGGGCGATTATTATTGTTGTTATTATTACCTCCAGGACCTCCGGGTTTTCCAAATCCACCTTTGCGGTAGCCACCCCCATTTCCTCCGCCACCGGTATTCCCTTGAGAGCGATTGAAGTTGCCAAAGGGTTTCTTTTTCTGGAAAAAGTTTTTGTTGTTTTTGTTAACGGGGTTAACTGCTTTCGGACCGACGGGCTGAACTTTAGAAAACTCAATAGATTCAAGTTCAAACAGAAGTTTATTGCCTACCATTTCTCTCAAATGGTTTTTAACCGTTACTTCTACATATGCATCTTTATCTCCTCCCTTAATCATGTGTTTCATGATGTTTGCGGTTAGAGAGAACAGTGCTTTTTGTTCTTCCGGGTCTGTCATTTCCAGCCCGGCTTTAATCATACTTTCAACATTCACTCCGTATTGGCGGTATTTCGGATGTTGACGTATGTAAGGCATACGTTCGGTTGGATTGGGCTTAACTTCCTTCTTATCAGGCTTCGGAAATGGGCTATCAATATCCAACTGATAATCGGAGATCTGATACAATTGATCCCATAACTTCTCGCTGTTTTCAGGCGTTTCTTTTTGAGATGGAGTTAAGCAGGCCATAATTCTTACGACCTCCTGTGCCATACCACTTCTTTTTTCTCGGTCATCAAGGGTCAATAAATAATCAACCATTTGTTGAATATTTCGACCAAATTCTCGGAGACGGATAATTTCCGTTGATTTGTTATAATCCATTGTTAAAGGATGGAATTAAAAAGATCCAGCCGGTGACCCGGCACTCTTTCCTTTTGGGAAAGGAGTAAAATAAATAATGGTAAAGATAAGGAAAAATAATTTCCATGTTAAACCCTATTCTCACCTAAGTTTCATTTTGGCATATCGCAACAATAATACTTTTTCGCCTTTTCGGTCAAACGAAACGGTTGCTTTACGATCTTCCGATTTTCCTTCCAGTCTTGTGACGGTTCCTAATCCAAATTTGGGATGTTCCACCCGCATCCCTTCAGCGAGTTGGCTTAAGTCATCTCCTTCAAAATCTCCTCCTTCTGAACCCGTTGGAATGGACTTTCTCGGAATCACAGGCACTCCTGTAGTTCTGCTTTGATGAATGGTTTGAATAATTTGACGTTCTTTTTCCCTGGCGAGCGTATGCAGTAAGTCGGGTTTTATTTCTCTTAAAAACCGACTCGGTTCATTCATTCTTAAATTTCCATATTGATATCGCATCCGAGCCGTGGAGAGGGTAAGGCGTTTACGGGCACGTGTGATGGCTACATAAAACAATCTTCTTTCTTCTTCAATGTCTTCTCGGGTTTGAGAGGACATCGCACTGGGAAATAGTTCTTCTTCCATCCCCATGACAAAAACCGCATTGAATTCTAATCCTTTTGCGCTATGAATCGTCATCAAGGTTACTACATCTTGATCTTCTTTCTTTTTATCATCCTGGTCAGTCATTAAAGATACCTCGGCAAGGAATTGACTTAAAGAGGGATTTTGGTTTTCAGGTTGATCGGTAAATTCCCGAATAGCATTTAATAATTCCTGAACATTTTCCCAACGAGATACTCCTTCCGGAGATTCATCGGAATGTAGATCTTTTAGTATTCCCGAATGCTTAGCAATATAAGCCGCTGCTTCGTAAGCATTTTCCCGATTTGCCTGAGTTTGAAAAGATCGAATGGCTTGAATAAAATTGTAAACCGCAGACTCAGCCGATTTGTTTAATCTTAATTTGGGATATTTTAGAATGGCCTCCCATAAACTCACCTTTAATTCCCCTGCTGCAGCAACAATTCTATTTAATGAAGTGCTTCCAATTCCCCGAACAGGATAATTAATAATTCTTTTTAAAGCCTCTTCATCCTGGGGATTAATTGCCATTCTTAAATAGGCAAGAATATCTTTTATTTCTTTCCTTTTATAAAAAGATAACCCGCCATAAATCTTATACGGAATGTTCGAACGTCTTAAGGCATCTTCAATTGATCGGGATTGTGCATTGGTTCTGTATAATACTGCAATATCTTTATTAAATAAATTCAGCATTAATTTTTGTTCGCGGATGGCATCTACTACTTTTTTAGATTCATCTTGTTCATTATCTCCGGTTAATAAATGAATTTTTTCTCCAAATTCATTTTCGGTAAATACCTCCTTTGGTAATTGATTTTGATTATAAGCAATAACAGAATTAGCGGCGGTTACAATTACGGATGTAGAACGATAATTTTGTTCTAATTTATGATAGGATACTTCGGGATAATCATTTTTAAAGTTTAATATATTTTGAATATTGGCTCCCCGGAAGGCATAAATACTTTGTGAGTCATCGCCTACTACACAAATATTCTGATGTACAGCTGCTAATTTTCGGGTAATTAAATATTGCGCATGATTGGTATCCTGATATTCATCAACAACAATATATTTAAAACGGTGTTGCAGTTTATGTAATACTTCCGGATGTGCTGCAAATAATTCTAAAGGTTTTACCAACAAATCATCAAAATCCATTGCATTCGCCTTAAGGCAACGCTCCTGATAAATCGCATAAACTTGAGCGGTAACCCGGTCTTTTTCATCTTCCACATATTTAGCCTCAAATTCTGTTGGATCTATTAAATAATTTTTTGCCCTGCTGATATGATTTAATATATTCCGGGGTTTATAGACTTTATCATCTAAGTTTAGAGATTTAAGGATAGATTTAATTAAGCTGATGGCATCATCCGTATCATAGATGGTAAACTGGGCAGTATATCCTATTTTTTCAGCTTCCATCCTGAGGATACGGGAGAAAACCGAGTGGAAGGTTCCCATCCAGATTCCTCTTGCCTCTCCACCCACCAGGGCTTCTATTCGGTTTTTCATTTCTTTGGCTGCCTTGTTGGTAAAGGTCAATGCCAATAATTCAAAAGGGTCGGCTAATCCTTGTTCCAGGATAAATGCCAACCGATATGTAATCACGCGAGTTTTCCCCGATCCTGCACCTGCAATAATCATTGTAGGACCATTGACTTTGGTGACGGCTTCTAATTGTGCCGGATTTAGCTCTTGTAAAAAATCCATCCCCTAAAGATACGTTGACTCCTCTCATCCTAAAAGGCAATTTGTCCCCAATCTTTCATCACCTGCTTAATCTCTATGACAAATCCCTGCATACGGGCAATAAGAACAACGGGTTAATATCTCTGTAGCAGATATTTCCAAATCTGGATCTAGCAGGGTAGTTAAAATATCCTGTAGCAGATTTTCAAAGTCCGCTAGAAATGGGTTTACGATTTCTACCGGTTGCTTTTCCTTCTTTAACCGGGGATCAAAAGTAGACTGAAACAAATCTTTTACGGTATATAATCCCAGGGTAAGATTTTCTCCCGGATTTAATTTTTCCCATACCCAGGCATATACCCATAGCTGAAAAGCAGCTTTATTCCTTTTTTCATTTTCCCCTTCAATTAATAAACTTAATGATTTTATTTCGGTATCATCCTTGCCGGTTTTATAATCAATAATTCGGTTGATGCCTTTTACCTGATCAATCCGATCCACTTTACCCCCAATATTTACTGATATCTTTTCTCCAAAAGCTGATACCTCAATGGAATGTACCAAACTTATTTCCTGAGCGATGAGCTTTAAGTCTTCTAGTTTTGCATCAGTATCTATGATTTGTGTAGCATATTGTTCCAAAACCGAGCGTATTAATAAATTTCTTCCTTGCAGGGTTTGGGATAAATCCTTTTCCTGAAGCACCTCTTCAAATGCAGTATTCAGCGCTTCCGTAATCTTTTCTTTTTGTTTTAATAATTTTTCCGGGGATACAATTCCAGTATTACAAAAAGGCTCATATAATATTTCCATGAGTTTGTGTAATACACTCCCCAGGGATCTGGCATCTAATTCTTCAGAAAATGCAGCAGGTTCCTGAATTCGTGCGATATATTGATAGTAGAATTTTAAGCGACAATCTAAAAAGGTATTTATAGCTGAAGGCGATAATCCTTTTTCCCTTTGTAATAACTCCAATAATTTATTTCGTTCGGCAACGGATAATTTTAAGGTCGGGGGTTGCAGTTTTAGGGTTACTGCAGATAATTTTTCGGGTGTCGAAAAGATTCTGTGTTTGGGAAATTCTGCAGATAATTGTAATAAGAATCTACTGGGTTCACGTCCTCCTACACCTTCTGATAAAGGCGTGTAGAATAAATATCCTTTTTCGGTATGCTGTAATAAACGATATAAATAATAGGCAAAGGCTGCATCTTGATCGCGGGGTACGGATAAGTGAAAACCGTTGCGAATATTATAGGGAATAAAAGATCCTGCATCGGGTTGTGGGGGGAAACTTCCTTCTTCCATGGAAAGAATAATCACCACTTTAAAATCCAGATTTCTGCTTTCCAAAGGACCCATAATTTGCATTGCATCTATTCCAGTGCCCTCAAAGGGAATACGTAACTGAAATAAATACTGCCGGAAAAAAGAAGGCCATTGTATTATTTCTTCTTCCGATAAATGCGTATTTAATAATTCCTGAAAAATATTTACCTGTGCATATAATTGATAAAAAAACTGAGCTAAAAATCCCTTATCCTCTGGATTAGGTTCTAATAGAGATAATATATTTAATAATCTTTCAGCCGCCCTTGAGGGTTTAATTTTTTCTAATAATAATTCCCAAAGCGGATAGTGTATTGATTCTTTTAATTGATTTTTTAATGCGGTAAAAGAAACTCTTATTCGATTATATTTTGATAATTCCTGTAAAACAGAAGAAGCAATAGAATCATTTAAAAAAGGATGTTGTAATAATCCCTGAACAGGAGAATATCCCACCCAGGTTTTATCCTGTTCCCCCTGGCTTTCTTGTTGCAACCGAAGCCAATACGATATTAAACTATACCAAGGGGTATTCTTTAAAGGAAAGCCTAGCGTTAGATTTATTTTTAACTCCGGAATACTCAAGGGTAAGGAATTTAATAACGGATATAATAATTCTTCTCCGGGTAGAATGATTCCGATATCTTTCGGTTGATAACCTTGTTGGGTTAATAAGGAATGTACCAAAGCTCCGGCAGCACGGGGTTGTGCGGTTTTCACGGGAACTTCCCGAATTTCCCATGTGCCTGTTCCTTGTTCTATATACCTTGGAGGTTCTTCAGGTAAAGTAGGCTTTAACACTGGATCTGCTGCATACCTTCTGATAAACATTCCTGCCTCTTGTTCCGGATCATTTACATACCAGGCATCTATATCCCAATAAACCTGAGCTTGTTTCAACAGTATCCCTTGTTTTACTACTATCTGTTCCGCTGCTGTTAATTGATTAAATCCTATAAAAATCCAGGTGCCTGACGGAAACCCCCATTTACCTTGCAGCAACCCTTCAGCTGCCTGACGATACCGCAAACCAGCATAAATCCATCCCTGAGCTTGTAATAGGTGATGAAAGTGACGGTAAATAGGTAATAGTAATTCCCATAAGGTCAGAAAAGCTTGTTTTTCAGCTGAAGTGTTTGAAGTATCCAGGCTTTTCCAGAATAATCGTAAGGCTTCCAGTTCTGTTTCTCCTAATCCTTCAAAAAACGCATCTAATTCCTGCTGATCTTTTATGGCTTTAAATAATTTTTCGGGGTTAACCATCCCTCTGTCTACGGCATCAAAATCTTTCAACAACATATCTCCCCAGAACCAAAAACTATCCAAGCTTTCGGGTTGTCCACTTACTTCCTGATATGCTTTATGAAGAAAGGTAATCAGAATCATCCTATCCGGTTGTGGAGTGGGAACCCATACCCTAAATAACTCTTCAATCGAGTAGAATCCCGGACTCCAGGATACCTTTGACTGATGTTCTGCAATGGCTTTTAACAAATATTGACCTGTTCGTCGGGAGGGAAATACTAATTGTAATTGCCCCATATCCTGCCCATATTTATCAACCAATTCTTTCGCAATCCGATCTAAAAAATACATAACCAAATTTATTATCAATAAATAGATTAAAACAAAGAAAGGGATGATAAAGGAACTTGCACTACTTTGGGTTCCTGGGTATTCACATAAACTAACCAGGCTTCTACGGGTTGGGGAATTAAATCCTGTAACAAAGCGGCATATTCTAATAATTGTTGGGAATGTTCCGGTCGGGGCAGTCCAGATTTAAAATCCATCACAATGGTTTTATCCGGAAATTGCATCACTCGGTCTGGAATTCGAACCTCCCCCTTTGCGGTAAGGATTGCTGCTTCTTTCCGGATAATAGGGGCATCGGGAGTTTGGAGATCCAATTGAAACCAGTCACCTGAAACCGGATGAGAAAATACCGGAGTAATCCGAGAGGATAGCTCCTGTGCCTGGGCTTGGGTTATTCTCCCTTGGGTTATCATCGTTTCCAATACAATCGGTAGTTCTCGTGCGTGATTTATTTGTGCCAATATTTCATGCACCCATATTCCCAATACTTGTGCTTCTTGTGGCTTTAGGGTAAGACTTCTCACCTTACGGTTTTCCAACCGAAGTTTATCTTTCCAGGCAGTAGAGATCCAAGGACTACTCAACGATTGCTGGGGTAAGGAGGGGGGTGGGGTTTCTGATTTTGGTTCAGGCGTTAATTTTGATTCGGCACCCAGTGTCCATTGTTGATGGGCATCCGCCCAGGTATGCGGGAGGGCAATTTGTTCAATTCCATATTTGAGTAAAGCGCCCATATGGGGTGCGGGTTCTGAGCCATCTGACTTTTGAGGTTTTGCAGTTTTGGTATACACATATAAGGCTTGTCTGGGTCGGGTAAAGGCTACATATAAAAGATTCAAGACATCTGCATACAATAGCTGAAGTTCTTCCCTCCATTGTCCTTTAAATCCGGTTTCGTTTAAGGCTTTTTTAAATTTAACCGGCACTAAAGGAAATGGAATTTTTTGGTCCTGGGTGGGAGCAGACCATAAAAACGGCGCCATGGAGGGCTTAGGTTTTATGTCCCAGTCAAAAGCTGGCAGCAACACAACCGGAAATTCAAGTCCTTTAGATTTATGAATGGTTAGTATTCTGATGGTATCTAATCCTTCGGGTAATAATGCCGATTTTTTATGTCCTTCTTCGTCCCACCAAGTTAGGAAGCTGATTGGATCAGACACTTCATAGCGTTGAAATTCCAGCAATGCATCTAAGAACCCATGCAGCAAAGCTGTTTCGGAGGTCCAGGGAGAGGATAATAATCCAAACCTCCGGATGAGTTCCTCTACCAAATCATACAGGGGAAAGGTTAATAGCTGGTCACGATCTTCTTTTAATCCTTTCCAAATGGGATGCTGCTGAATCTCCTCCGGTAGCCAGGGAAGTTTGACTGCTGACTGAGTATCGGTTTGCAGATAATCTCTGGCACATTGGGTGATCCACAAAGTTTCCTGAGGATCGGTAAGATGATGTAAAGCAGCAATGATAATTCGAACGGTTAAGCCTTCTCCTAAGGGCTGCGCTTCCTGAGAACTTACGGGAATTTTATGATCTTGTAAAAAGGATAATACTTTTCGACCGGTATCTTTTTTACGAATTAGGATGGCAAGATCCCTGGGAGAAAAACCTTTATTAAGTAGGCGTTCGATATCCTGTAATAATTGTTCAAAACATTCCTCTTCCCAACTTAAATTCTCTTCCCCTTCAATTGCTGTATCTTTAGAAGTGCCTTGATCATAAAACCGAATATTAACAAATCCGGAAGAAGGAAATACTTTATTTGCCGGCGGAGATTGATGAACATCCGAATAAAGGCTTTTTAATTCTTCCTGTGCTAATGCAATGGCTGCAGGGTTTTCTATATCTGCTGCTAAATAATTAGTAGCATAAGTAACTGCCTGGGGAAAAAAGTGATTGTTAAATTCAATTATTTCGGGATAACTTCTCCAGTTGATTTGCAGCGGTTTTTCTTCCAGCTTATGCGGAGATAAAGATTTTTGCATTCCTCCCCCCAATAATCGCCAGTCTCCATCTCTCCAACGATAAATAGCTTGTTTAATATCGCCAACCACTAAATTTTTATATCCTTGCCCCAGACTATTAATTAATAAGGGACGAAAATTATCCCATTGCGTTTGGGACGTATCCTGAAATTCATCAATTAAAAAATGATAAAAACGATTCCCGGTTTTTTCATAAATAAAAGGTGTATCATTTTCTTTAACTATATGATTTAATAATAAATTAGTGTCTGATAATAAAACTAAATTTTCTGCTTGCCGGTGATTTTGTAATTCTTCCCGGATAATTCCAGTAAGGCCTAATATATTTAAATGCGGTATTACTTCCATAATTCCTTTATAAACTTCTTTATTATTTTCCCAGAAATCTAACAGCTCCTTAATTTTAGCTTTTTTTAAACAGGTAAGGATAGATGTTGCTTGGGGATGATTTTTTTTAATCCATTCTTCGGGAGTATGATATCCTTTTGCCACATAAGAATTAAAATCCGAATAATTTTGGGTACTTAATTTATTCAGGTATCCCCACAGTCCTCGTCCTTTTTGAAAAAAGTCTTCGTCGGAAAAAGCATGTTGGGATAATATATCTAAGGCTGCATTAGCTTCCGCGGTTAAATGATTTTCAACTTTATTTTTATAGGCATATAATTGTTGGTATTGGGTATGGAAAGCCTCCTTGGATACATTCAGATGGGAGAGGGCATCGGATTGTCGCATTAATTTTTCCCGAAACAATTCTTTCCCGATATCGGTTAAGGATTTTCGGAAGTCCCATTTATCTCCTTTTTCCACTTTTTCTGTTGCCATTTCCACCATCCATTTGAGGAGGGGTTCTTGTCCGGGTTTACCCAGCAGGTTCATTACCTGATCTGTGACTTTTTGCAGGATAGGTTCGATATCGAGTTCTAATCGGTAGCCCCCTTGTAATCCGGCTTCGCGGGTAAAGTGACGTATGATTTGTTGGAAGAAAGAATCAATGGTGGTAACGGCGAAGCTGCTAAAGTCATGGAGCAGGCGATGATAGACAAAACTTGCCCGGTGTTGTAATTCTTCCGGGGATAGTTTCAGAGAGGATTGAAGTTCTGCGGACAAAACGGAGGGTTCCCCTTTCGAAAGTTTATCTAATTCCGAAAGGATTCTTTGTTTCATTTCAGCTGTAGCTTTATTGGTAAAAGTTACGGCAAGGATATGACGATAGGCGGTAGGATAGGTAGGCGAAAGGGCCAGACGCAGGTATTCCCGTGTGAGGGTATAGGTTTTACCCGAGCCTGCGGATGCTTTGTAGATGGTGAGCATGGGGGGAGGAGATCAATTCGATTACGAATTACTTAAAAAATTCCTGAAGGTTAGGATTATTTCTAGTTTAAATTGTAACCTCCCTGAAAATAGGCCAGGTTACAATCAACCTTTGAAATTGGGGTATTTATTGGGGGAGGTGACAAAGTTGAACCGACCCAATAAATAGTTAGTTTTATTTCGTAAACCTTTATTTATACAAAATGCTTAAATCATTACTACTTGTAACAACCTTCTTGTTCATTAATCTTTCATTTGGACAGACATCAACCTTTGTTCCGGGATGGTTCATCGTTGAGAAAGGGGCATCCTACACCAATTACGACTTATTGAATTTTGCTTTTGGTGGTGAAGCAATAAATAACCAGGAGAACCTTTTTGCTTTGAAAGTTGGTGAAACCGTTTTTGCTACTGATTTCAGTGGGGATGTTTATTATTGTTTTGACCCTACAGGAACTCCAATACTAATTAAAGGGAAGGCTTCTTTAACCAAAGCAACAACAGGGTTTGGTGTTGGAATTATCGTTTCAGCAATTCAATTAGTTAGTGGAGAGAGTTTAGAGCCGGGGATGTTTGTTTGGATAACCGGGCAAGACGTTGTTAAACAAACCATCACAATTAAACTTGCGAATCAAGAAGTGCTTGAAATTCCTGAGACAAAAATAGCCTTGTTAACGGCCTTAATAAAGAAAAATTCTAAGGCAACTTGGTTTAGGGAAGCAGAATAGATTTTACCTGGCTAATAAATGTTTTGATGATTCCTCTCCATTATTAGTCGAATAAAAATAGAATAAATCCATTTTGATGTATTGTTTTGGTAGGGCTGAAACTTTGGGAATCTGTTTAAAATTTTCAATAATAGGAAATGGGGTAGATACCAACTGTTGGTATAATTAAAATCTAAATAAAAGCAGTTAAAAGGATCCTCATTATTCAAGCATGTTCAAATACAACAATTTGTTTTTCGTTAGACTTAGACATAAAAAAAATCATGCAGACAAATACCCTGACTATTCCGAGAAAACCAAGTTTGTTTTTAATCAACTTACTTCTAGCATTTGTTGTAACAACCTTATTATTCTTTATTGATGATGGTTATTATAATTTTAATTGGACCCTGCACCTATCGAACCGGGTGTTTTTTGTTATCTATATTATAAGGATATTTTTAGGTCAAACATTAACCGAAAAATTTATTCTGAAAAAATACAACGGGAAAAACAAAACTATTTTAACAAGCTTAATTGGGGTACCATTAGGAATTGCTTTACTTTTTATTATTTATTATTCCATAAAACCGTAACAAAAGAGTAGTTTTCAAAACAATTTCATACTTCCATAGCTTACATTATCGAATAAAACTTAACATCTGATTAGCATAATCTCAGCAATCAGAATGATTATATTTCATCCATTTTTTGGAGATATTTATTCTCAATAATAAGTTTGAATAATCTTTTCAAGAAGATCCAACTAAAAAAAGTTGGCTATAATTTAGGAAAAACAAAACAATAAATTATTGTTCAATTGGCTTTGGTAATTTTCCATCTTAGAATTTCATTTAATACTAAACAAAATGATTAAAACGCATAATATAGAAGAGGTATCATTTAATAAAAACTTCATGTATTTAAAAGTAGATGGAAAAACATTAAAGCTTTCTATTGAAAAAATTTCAATGAAATTGTTTACTGCAAATGAAGTTCAAAAAGAATTATATATTATTTCTCCCTCTGGATATGGGATACACTGGCCATTAATTGATGAGGATTTATCAATTGACTACTTAATGAAATTGGAAAAATAAATAAATTGGGACTAAACAACCAAAATTTAGTTGGAACAATTTTTACCGATTATAATACCCCAGTTTATCACAAAAAGTTTAGGGATAATTTCATTCAAATAAAAAAGCCTGCAATCACTTGCAGGCTTTTTAAATAAATTAAAAGAGAATGATTATTCTGCAGCAGTTTCCACAACGGTTGCTTCTTTTTCTTCTTTTTTAGCTAAAGGCACTTCTGCTTCTTTATCCAATTTGCGTTCAGATAACCCTTCGGTGATAGCATTAGCAATAATTCTGCTAATTAATTGAATAGATTTAGCAGCATCATCATTTGCCGGGATAGGAAAATCCACTAAGTTGGGATCGCTATTGGTATCCACCAGAGCGATAGTAGGAATATTTAGTTTCCGTGCTTCGCTAATGGCGATATGTTCTTTTTTAATATCTACGATAAAAAGAGCGGAAGGAAGGCGATTTAAGTCAGAAACACCAGAAAGGATTTTATTCAATTTATCCTTTTCACGACTCAACATTAAACGTTCTTTTTTAGAGATATTTTGGAACGTACCGTCAGTCTCCATCTTTTCGATGTTCGACATTTTTTTAACTGATTTTCTCACGGTAGCAAAGTTGGTCAACATACCTCCCAACCAACGTTCGGTTACGTAGGGCATATTTACTCTTTCAGCTTCGATACGGATAATATCTTTCGCTTGTTTTTTTGTTGCTACGAACATGATTTTACGACCTGATCTAGCCAATTGTCTGGCAGCGCGAGTAGCTTCATCGAGCATACGCTGTGTTTTGTTCAGGTCTATGATGTGAATCCCATTTTTCTCCATAAAAATATAAGGAGCCATAGCGGGATTCCATTTGCGGGTGAGGTGGCCAAAGTGTACCCCTGCATCCAATAATTCATTATAAGAAGTCTGTGACATAATACAAGTGGTGTAGGGTTAACGTTTAGAGAACTGGAAGTTTTTACGGGCTTTTTTATGACCGTATTTTTTACGTTCTACCACACGAGGATCACGGGTTAAGAACCCGGCTTTTTTAAGGGCGGGGCGATTTTCTTCATTAAATTCAATTAATGCTCTGGCGATAGCCAGGCGGATGGATTCTGCTTGTCCGTTTACTCCTCCGCCATAGACATTAACATTGATATCAAATTCAGCGGAGGTAAGTCCCAACACAGCGAAAGGTTGATTTACCTTAATCCGTAATACTTCAGTGGGCATATAGTCAGATAGTTCCCGACCATTGATCAGAAAGGTGCCTGCTCCACTTTGCTTAATAAAGCAGCGGGCAACGGCTGCTTTTCTTCTGCCAATTTTAATAATTTTTTCCATGCTTTACTTTCCGGTTAACTGAATAACTTCTGGGTTTTGGCCTTGGTGAGGATGTTCAGGACCTGCATAAACATACAGATTGCCGAACAGCTGATTAGCCAAACGATTTTTGGGGAGCATCCCTTTCACTGCATTTTCGATAATGCGTTCTGGGGTGGTTGCCAGCATCTCACGGGGTGTTTTTACTTTTTGTCCGCCAGGATAGCCGCTGTGCGTAATGTACTCCTTTTCCAGAAGCTTCTTACCGGTCAGCCGGATTTTGTCTGCATTGATAACGATTACGTTATCTCCACAGTCCACATGCGGGGTGAAGTTTGCTTTGTGCTTACCGCGTAACATAAACGCGATTTCACTAGCGAAGCGCCCCAGGATCTGGGCTTCAGCGTCAACAACCACCCATTTTTTGGTGACATTGCTGGCGTTTGCCGAGACAGTTTTGTAACTTAATGTGTCCATGAATAATAATAGGTTTCCCCTATTGAGAATTTCAAAAGGACGTGCAAGTACGGAATTTTTAGGATATTTTGCAAAAAAGAGGCTGAATTTTTAATAGAATTCTACCTTTCGTTTGATTAAAAATTTAAACCTCATGCGGTTTCTATATTTTTAAAA
Organism: Sphingobacteriia bacterium; assembly: GCA_009924095.1. Taxonomy (GTDB): domain Bacteria; phylum Bacteroidota; class Bacteroidia; order J057; family RFSG01; genus RFSG01. Next base: position 1,449 of record RFSG01000011.1, on the reverse strand, counting down.
GTGAAACGAAGATTACTGGTTCTTCCCTTACCGACATGCTCCTCCTGCGGCGTAGGAAACTTAAACTTACCTGATATAATTTTAAAATAGAATTAATATTTATTAATTAATTCTTCTCGGAGGTAATATATAAGTCAAATTCATACTAAGATAAGAAGAATTTAACCTAAATGAATTAGAATTGTCGTAACGATATTTATTGTGATATTGTCTTGTAGAGGGATAGGGATCATTAAAATACGTTTTGATTGAAAAGAGGGAAAAAAAACTACCATTGGCGCCCACTCCATATCTAAGACTTCCCATGCACTTAAATTTATTTTCAATCTCAAAACCTATTAACATTGAATGTCCGGTACTCCTGCTTTTGCGAAAATACATTTGATCTATATATCCTGTTTCAGCTTCATTTATATTAATCACATTTATTTGGGATGGGTTTGTATTTAGGATAAACGCATATCCTCCATAAGCGATTAAGTTGAAATTAGTATTTAGATGGAATCGTCTTTCTATTTAAAAGGGAAACTCCACTCGATGTAGGCTTGGCGTACTATATGTAGTTAAGTTTAAGTCATTATTGGTTATGTAAAAGAATAAACTAGAATATAGGTATGTTAACCCTGTCGAAAATGACCAATTGTTATTCAATTGATGAGCATACTTGAATTGTATGCCTATTCTTGGGTTAAAGTTACCTAAAAATATTCTACTAAGGGTATAGGGCGCTGGGGCGCTTAACAGTGAAAAATCAAACATACTAAATCTCGGATTGATTAATTTTATTCCGAAAGAATTACGGCTGATAGAATCCTGTTGTGCGACAACAGTACTCATCCAAACGGATAGAAATAATAAGGCTAAGCTAGATCTTAATATATACTTCATAATTAATTCAGTTTAGGAAAACATTTTAAGAATACTCCCCTGTTAACGTAAATTTAATCTCCCTATTTCCCCATACCCCCTTTAAGTTAATGGTATAGCCATCTAAAAATAATACATTGTCCTCATCCACTTCAAGAAGACCCGTTAACCACCAAGGATGACGTTTATAATAAACATTTGTCCATTGCATATTAGACCAATTTTCAGTAAAATTAACCTTCATAAAATTGGATTTAAAAACGTGTTGTTCATAATCAGTCAGATTTAAGTTTGGTTAATAATTAAAAGAGAGTACTGGACCAGGGTTAGGAAGCCTTCGTTTATTGTCATGACTATTCTGGGTCCATTACTCATTGGATTAATGTATGCCGCACTTATATGGATTGCATTATCCGAAGACCGGCCGTCCGTAATTGTGAATGTCTCTGACAGCAGTGAAGGAAGAATCAGTCATTCTTTAAAGAAGTATAATCGAGATTCCAAGATAACATTTATTTGGAAATACGATAATTTACAACAGGCAGAAAGAAATCTGAGTGAGGGAAGTTATGATGCTATATT
>RFSG01000002.1 GCA_009924095.1 Sphingobacteriia bacterium | reverse complement strand
ACCCCCTACTGGTCGGCACCTGAACAACTCAAAGGCGCCTCGCCTGCTCCCACCGCAGATATATATAGTATCGGTAAACTAACCCAATTGCTTTTCCCGGAACCCAAGCCACCTGCCGGAGTCAAAAAACTCATAACCGCTTGTCTTATGCAAAACCCGAAAGACAGGCCGGCAACCCTACAGCAAGCAATAGATATTCTGAATTACAATCCCCCGAAAATAAAACATCTCTATGTATGGCTTTCAATCGCTTGTGCACTATTGTGTTTTATAATTTGGGCGACATGGCCCAAAGTCATTCAAAAAGAGCAAACACATACATACCCGAAAAACCCAATGAGCCCGAAAGTAGCGCAAGATTCTACTACAACAAAGAGTCAAAATGCCGAGTCTATGCATGAATCCTTATCACCTGTCACCCCGGAAATGTCCATTGATTCCATCTTGGATAAAAAAGCCTTGCGCATGGCAAAAGAAATAGAGCCGTGCTATATCCTTTGTGATGCGCAACTCAATAAAACACCCAAAGGGCGATACAAAACCAATGCCTTGCAGTGCCTAAGAGGTTGTATTCAAAAACAAATAAAGCAACTTGAAAGCATGCATGATAATAAAGACATTCCAACAAATCGTCAGGTTCTTTTTGAGCGGCAATACAATAATTATGCGAAACCGATTGAAGACTCTATTCGGAATGTTATTTTCAACAACCCGTAAAGAGCGGCTAAATTTCGTTATTGATAAAGTAAAGTAATTATGCTTGCGTGTATGGGCACAAGTGATTCACACAAAAGTCTGTACTGAAAACATTTGGGCGTGCCCCCAACCTTGCCATGCAAGGTCGGGGTCGGGCTCTCCGCTATTAGCCATGTGGTGGCGGGTTTCGACTGCGTGCAGAGGGTCTGACAGTATGCCGCCACCACATGGGCTAGCCGCTGCACTTGTCCCGAGAGGCAAAATGCCGATTCGGGAATCCCTCACGCAGATGTGCGCCGATGGCGCACGGCTTGCTACGTCCCTTCGGGCTCTTCCAACCTTATAGGTTGGTTCTTAGGTTACAGTGGAAACGACCGCTTTACCCTGCCAGGAAAGGTGACAGCTATTTCCCTAATGGGCCTGCTCGAGGAAATAAGCGCTCGCCAATAAAACCCAAGGCAAGGGAATTATCGGGTCCAGCTGTCTCTATTATAAAAATCACTCAAGCGGCAGAAGATGCCACAGAACCGGTTGCTGCCTCTCCCGACACAGAAGGCAGATTAGTTATTTCATCCACTAATTCACCAAAGGGATATCTTTTCGGTGATTCTATTCACAATAAAAATATCTTTTCAGTGATTTATTTCACCGAAAGGATATCTTTTCAGTGATTCTAATCAGCAAAAAGATATATATTTGCATAAGAGAACACAAAAATGCAAATCAATAGAGTTATAATTCAATCTATTCAGGAACAACTTTTTAAAGGCAGAATTATTTTGCTAACAGGCCCAAGGAGGGTCGGAAAATCCACCTTGATCCATCATCTATGCCATGAACATGGCGACTATCTGTTTCTGGACGGAGATGACCCCTCGGTAAGACAGTTACTGGATACACCCAACTTTGAACAAATTCGCCTATTGGTAGGAGGTCACAAGCTGATATTCATAGATGAGGCGCAACGAATCCGGAATATCGGTTTGACCCTTAAAATGATGAATGATCGCATCAAAGAGGTGCAGGTCATTGTAAGCGGATCTTCCTCTCTGGATTTGGGCGATAAACTGCAAGAATCTCTGACAGGAAGAAAATGGGAATACCATCTCTATCCGATCAGCTGGGAAGAATGGTATTTGCATAGGGGTTACCTCACCGTATCCCAACAACTGGAAAACAGAATTCTTTATGGTATGTACCCGGAAGTATTAAACAATCCCGGGTCAGAAGAGAAAATCCTAAAAGAGCTCACTAAAAGTTATTTGTACAAGGACATATTAGCATTGAGTGGTATCAGGAAACCGGACATGTTAGAGAAACTGCTAACGGCACTCGCCTTCCAGGTAGGCAATGAGGTAAGCTACAATGAACTGTCTCAATTACTGGGTCTGGACAAGAACACGATTTCAGTTTACATTGAACTATTAGAAAAAGCATTTGTCGTTTACCGCCTGAAACCTTACAATGAAAATCAACGAAGCGAAATCAAGACGCATAGAAAGATATATTTCTATGACACAGGAATTAGAAATGCCGTCATAAGCAATTTCATTCCCCTGGCATTAAGAAACGACAAAGGCGCATTATGGGAAAACTTTGTCATCAATGAAAGAATAAAATGGATCGAATACCATCAGCAAAATATACACAGCTATTTCTGGAGAGCCAGACAGGGCGGTGAAATTGATTTGCTGGAAAAGGAAAACGGACAATTGCGAGCCTTTGAAATTAAGTGGAATAAACAAGCCAAATTCAAAATGCCCATCGCGTTTGCCAATAGTTATGAGGCTCCATTTGCGGGCATCCATCCGGATAATTTTTTGCAATTCGTTACCGGGCAGGGAATGTTGCAGGAGAATTAAGCGATACATGGTATAGACACGCCAAGAAACAGCATTGCCTGCCAAGTCTGAAACCACAAGCGCATCCTTAGAATGAATTGGCCAGAGTGCTTGGAAACAGAGTCCTTTAAAAAATGTCTTGTCCTGAAATAAGTTTACACTAAATCTGTGTAAAAATGGCCTGTCTTATCCTAAAACAGGTTGATAAAAAATCAACTAAATTTTGGAAAAGAAAAATGATAACATGTGATTTCAGGGTATTTCATGAACATTATTTGTTGCAGGCAGGTACACCAGCAACGGCGGGAATCACAAAAAAATAACTACTATTATTTAATAACTAACAAATACCCACTGCACAAACTAACTATTCATAATTGCGCCATTATTAATATCGATAGTTTGACCTGTCATAGATTGTTGGGTTAACATCCAGTGCACTACATCGGCAATTTCTGCAGGTGAAGACATTTTTTTTAAAGGCACTGATTGCATAGCCATATCAAAGAACTCTTCGGTAGTAACACCTAATTTATCTGCAATTCCCTGCATCCCTTGTTCTGACATTTTTGTTTTCACCCACCCCGGACAAATAGCATTCACTAAAATTCCCTGAGGCGCCCATTCAATTGCCCAAGACCGCATCAATCCTAATAGTCCGGCTTTTGAGGCACAATAGGCACTATATCCAGCTACCCCCAATCTTGCTAAAATAGAGGAAATAATAATTACTTGTTTAAAGGGTTCTGGATTTGAAACCAATACAGGAAACATACTATTTACGGTTAGATAAGTGCCCGTTAAATTGGTTTCGATTATTTCATTCCAACGATCTTTATCCTCAAATGTATTTTCTCCCCCAATTCCAGCATTGGCAATAATTCCTGATAATTTAATTTCAGATAATTCATTTGCAAATGATAATAATTTAGGTTTATCGCGAATATCCCCTGCCCATGTCAAGTGACGTTTGCCGGATAAATTATTTAATAAATTATTTAAGGCTTCCTCATTTCTACCCATTAGAATTAAAGAATATCCTGCATCCGCTAATTTCATTGCAATTGCATTTCCAATTCCCCCCGTAGCTCCCGTTACTAAAATGTATTTTTCCATTTTTTTTATAATTATACTAACTACTAACCACTAACCACTAACTCTCAGACCATCGAAAAGTATTCACCGGAATTCCTATTAAATCCAGCACCCTATGAACTACGGTATCTGCCAGTGCATTAAAATCTTTAGGAACCGAATAAAAGGAAGGAGCAGCGGGTAAAATAATTCCGCCAGCTTCAGTTACAGTGGTCATGTTGCGCAGATGAATTATATTTAAAGGCGTTTCCCGAACTACACAAATTAATCTTCTTCTTTCCTTTAACATTACATCTGCTGCGCGGGTAATTAAATCATCCGAAACCCCTGTGGCAATTCTGCCTAAGGTGCCCATCGAACAGGGCACAATTACCATATCTGTAAATCCTGCAGAGCCGGAAGCAAAGGGGGCTGTAAAATCAGATTTACTATACGTAGGAAATGGGATATGCATTTCTCCCCCTAATTCAAACTTCCATACATCCCCAGCATTGGTGGAGCACACCACCCCTACGGTATGATATTTATCAGGACTTTGTGCTAGGTGAAATAATAAACGTTGAGCATAAATACTACCACTTGCACCCGTAATAGCAACTACAATTTTCTTAGGAGATAAGGACATCAGACAATATTAAACATAAGTTAAATGCAGAAATTAAATTCCTACAAAACGAATCGAATTCCAATTTCAAAATAAGGAACAAAACTTCTGGAAGAATTATCCACTTCGGATAAAGATTTAGGTTGATTTAAAGTTGCCCTACCCGTAATGCGTTGGTATCTATTATCAAATTGTTGCACTTGCCACCAAGCCATCATAAATACCCAACTCCCTTCTAAGGTTCTAAAACTGAGTCCGGTTAAGGGCCCTATTTGTTGATTTATTTGCCTCCATTGAATAACGGAAAAATCCTCGCTTAATATGGCTAATTGATGTCGCACTTGTCGAAAAAAACGATAGCCAATTTTACCTGTCCAAGCTTTATTTTTACCCCATCTCCATTCATGGGTGCTTTCCAAGGTATGAAACCAAGTTGAGTCAAGGGGAGATTCACTAAACTGATCCCAATTTAACCAAGATATTCTCAGCACTTTTCTTTCGATTTTAAATTCTGACCGAAAAGCAGGGGACCATATTTTGGTGAGATTTAATTTACTTTCCAAATTACGCGTAGAACGATCTGTAAATTGAGTATCCTCAAATGTTTTAACGTTATAAAGACTATTTACTGATTGTTCTAAAATTAATCTCCATTGAGGAGCAAAATCCCATTCTGCAGAGGATTTTAATTTAAGTTGATATTGTTCATAATTATCCTGGCTTTTTATATTCGATAAAAATCCGAAATATCTATATTGCCCCGTCCATTCATATTGCATTCTGAATTTGCGTGTCCATTTCGACATCCAATTTAATCTAATAATTCGGGTTAATTCATCCCGATCATCAATATTAATTTTACTTGGGGTATCATATTGTAAATATTGTGCAGAGGTTTCTCCTTCTAAGCTATGTCGGGGCAATACTTTCAACCAAAAGGAAATAAATACTTTTTGAAATCCTGCATAATATTCTTTTTCTTTTTCCTTGGTAACTAATTCTGCAAATGATATTTCAGGCAATTGTTGATTATTATTTATTTTATAAAATCTTCTTACTAATTCATATGCATATCCTACTCTAATTTGTAATTTATTTGTTTGTAAATATCCGGATATTTGAGATTTAATTTCAGGTTGAGAAAAGATAACTGTATTTTGATTCGGAGCATTAAAATCTAATGATTTATATTTAAATTGTCGTCGTTGAAAGGTAACCTCCTGAAGTAAATCAATGCCTACAGATTTTACAATTAAATATTGTAATCCGGAAGAAGTTTTAAAAGTATCGGATAATATCCTTTGAATCGTATTTCCAGAATAATCATCCAGTTCATGATAGGCAATCATCTGTTGGAGATACCAATTCACCGATTGAGATTGCACCGGAGCCCAGGTAATTAATGCCTGGTGATTATCCTGAATTCTGGGGGTAATATATTTTCTTCGGGAATATCCTTGAATTACAGGCAACCAATTATTTCCTGCATTTGCATTCCACTTATAAAATATTGCTGGACTAAATCCCTTATCCTGACGACCATTGCGTTCATCAATACTATATCCGGCAAGCGGAGTAATTTCCATTTGAGGAATAGGGTTCCAGGTAATCCCCATATATCCCTGCCATTTTTGATTATGAGAGGTAAGAAATACATCTGCATCAAACCAATGGGTTAAAGAAAATTTAGGTAATAAGGGATATTGCAACCAAAGCTGATGTTGCCAAGAGGCTTGCACCCATTTAGATCGGGTTAGGGATTGGTTATATAAATTTTCTTGTTGTTGAAAGGCATTAATTTTTATTCGATTAAAATTTCGTTCGTATCGAAGATATTGTCGGGTAGATATGGTAAAATTATTTTGTCGTGCCGTCATTCCCTTTAACACTCTAAGGCTATCTGTCTGAGCATAGCTCCAAGCGTTGAGTAGTAGAAATCCTATCCCGAAATAAATAAATGTTTTAAAGTTCACCAGGGTTTCAGGGAATTGATTTCAATTTTTCAAAAGCGGATTTCTCAAATTAGCGGAGAATGCATGTATATTTGAGTTATGAAGTTAGTGAGCTTTTACCGAAACCATAAAACCCGTTTAGGGGTATATCATTTAGGGCGGATTTTAGATCTTGCTGCAGCAGCGGAGCAGGAAGGCATAAAGTTTCCGGATAAGATGGAGAAATTCCTGAAAAAATTAGATCTGTATGAAGGAACTGCCCGCAAGTTGGAAGAAAAATTTAAACAAGGGAAGCTTCAAAAATATGGATATGATAGTAATGAAGTTGCCCTATTAGCGCCGGTTCCCAAGCCTACCTCTTGCAGGGATGGATATGCCTTTCGGCAACATGTAGCCGCGGCACGTAAAAACAGAGGAGCGGAAATGATTGCGGAGTTTGATGAATATCCTATTTTTTATTTTACGAATCATAATGCGATTACTGGTCCGGGTCCTATCGCTTGTATGCCCGATCATTTTCAGAAATTGGATTTTGAATTAGAAATTGCTGCGGTAATTGGCAAAGCGGGTAGAAATATTCGGGCAGAAGAAGCTGATCAATATATTTTTGGGTACACTATTATGAATGATATGAGTGCCCGTACCTTACAAATGGAGGAGATGCTGCTAAACTTAGGCCCTGCCAAGGGAAAAGATTTTAGTACAGTGATTGGTCCCTGGTTGGTGACCAAAGATGAATTAGAGCCTTATCATATTGCCCCTAAGCCCGGACATGTGGGTTTGAATTATAATTTAGAAATGAAAGCTTATGTAAACGATAAGTTAGTTTCCGAAGGCAATACAGGCGATATGGATTGGACCTTTGCAGAAATAATTGAACGATGCGCCTATGGAGTAGATGTATTACCTGGTGATGTGATTGGTTCGGGTACAGTAGGTACGGGATGTTTTTTAGAATTAAATGGAACCGGATTAAGACTTAATCCTGAAACGTACACTCCAGTTTGGTTACAAGCGGGAGATACCATAGCCTTAGAGATATCCGGTTTAGGGAGATTGGAAAATACTATTGTAGCTGAAGAAGATAACTTCTCTATTTTAGCCAGGAAAAAGAATTTGCCGGTAATTAAAAAATAAACCCAAAGAAGGTAAATAATATTTGATATACCTTATCATTGTAAGGTGGGTATATTTAAATATTTTAAGATACTGGTATTAATTAATTTAAATCAGTAATAATGCTAAATCCGTTTATAATTATATTTATTTTTTTGCCTTTATTTTTATTGGCACAAGACCTGTACAAAAAACAAAAAGGATACATACTGGGATTTCATAAGAGGTTATTATACAGATAACACTGGTGCTGTTACGATACCTAGTGGATGGAGTTTTCCACTTCATTATAATATGTTATCCTTAACTTATATCTTACCTTATTCTTTTGGGTTGAGGAAATTATAAACGAGTATTAGTTAGAATTCTCTAATCCCGTTAATAAAAAAACGTATTTATTTTTCTTGTACTGTGAAGGTCAGGGTTTATCAACCTCCTCTTCATCCCGAAATACAAACGGAATATCATCTCCTTCGTCTTCTTCTAAATCATCTAGCCAACGTTTTCGGTTGGCACCTCCTCTTTCTTTTTCAATTTTGGGGGGAGTTTTAGGAGCTCCTTTATTAAAATCTTCTTCTTTACGAGGTGGCTTTTTCTTGTCGTCGAACTTCCTTACTTCCCTTACTGGAGGAATCGCCTCTGGACTAATGGTAGAAGGGGGAGAAAAGCTACGATTGCCTGTGGAAGGTCGGCTATCATCATTTGGTCTTCTAGGAGGAGGAGAACTACTTCCCCCTTCAGGTCGTGGAGGCCGTTGGTCTTTGGGTACGGATATTTCTATTCGTAACGACCTGCCGTCTAACACCGTACCACTAAGTTGATCAATCACAGCTTGGGCTTCAGCTGCTGATGACATGGTCACAAAGGCAAATCCTTTTCCTTCGGGACGATACGAATCTTTCACCCTACCGATTGCAGCACAAAGGTCAACCAGTTTTTGCAGCGGGGTGGTGAAATTTAAGTTGGTAATAAACAGCTTACTGTTTTCCATGTAAATGCCAGCCTTTACGGCCTGGTCAGGCCTGATATCTGTTCAAAGGGTAAAAATAAGGTCAACAAAACCAGGGTTAAATAATAGGATAAAATTAATACATTTTTAGAATAAATATTGAAATTTCTCTTAAAATATGATTTTTTATGCCTTTCTTTTTTATACTAATTTTATCCCCTACCCCATTCGGTAATCCATGAGCAAATCTTTACAATCCTCAGAACTCGAAAAAGAGATCCTCGCTAAGGGTCAAATTATCCAACAAGTAAGAAATGAAATCGGTCATGTAGTGATTGGTCAACAAGTAATGATTGACCGCTTAATCATTGGCCTGTTTGCTAATGGACATATATTATTAGAAGGTGTACCTGGATTGGCCAAAACCCTTACCATTAGCACCCTCGCCAGATCGCTTCAACTAGATTTCAAACGTATCCAGTTTACCCCGGATTTACTTCCTGCCGATTTAATTGGAACGCTTATTTATAATCAACATACCCATGTATTTGAGGTTAAAAAGGGTCCGATCTTTTCGAATCTGGTATTGGCGGATGAAATCAATCGCTCGCCCGCGAAAGTTCAAAGTGCCTTGTTAGAAGCGATGGCCGAGAAACAAGTGACTATTGGAGAAACTACCTATAAATTAGATTTACCGTTTTTAGTGCTGGCAACCCAAAACCCCTTAGAACAAGAAGGAACCTATCCATTACCTGAAGCCCAGGTAGATCGGTTTATGATGAAGGTGTTTGTGAATTACCCTACCCTGGCGGAAGAAAAGGAGATCATGCGACGAATGGCATTTACGGCACCTAAACAAACTGTAAATGCTTTATTATCCAAAGAAGAAATATTTGCGATTCGAAAGTTGATTGATCAAATACATCTCAGTGAAACTTTGGAAGATTATATCTTGCATTTAGTGTTTGCTACCCGTAACCCAGAAAAGTACAAACTACCCGAATTAGAACGCTATTTAGCCTTTGGGGTATCTCCCCGTGCGACGATTGCTTTAAACCTTGGGGCTAAGTGTGTAGCTTTTCTAAAAGGTAGAGGACATGTGTTACCTGAAGATATTAAATCCATTGCGCCTGATATCTTGAATCATAGGATATTGCTGAATTATGAAGCCGAGGCTGATGGATTTACCTCGTTACAGTTTATTGAAAAACTATTACATACCATTCCTTTACAATAATTTTTTGCTTCGGTTGAGGTGAATATGTATCTTTGCCGTCCGAATAATATTTGCACCTGTAGCTCAACTGGATAGAGCACCTGACTACGGATCAGGAGGTTTGGGGTTCGAATCCCTACAGGTGTACTTTTTTTAACTTCCCGATAGCGCAGGAAGTTTTGCGATTTCCCCTGTAAATTTTAAATAATAACCCATTACCGAATAATTTTCGACCCTACAAGCGTCTGATCCTGCAGGATAAAATGGGATTACCTGTTATTTCTTCAACGATTATAGGGTATGGGCGTGGATGGCTTCAATAGCTGAACAATTTCCTGCTTACTATTAATCCCTGCCTACCCATTGAAACATACTATTGTTTGATTTTAGAACAATCACAATCTTTATTCCTTTAGACTGCGAGACAAAAAAATTATATGAACCTTAAATTGTCCCAAAAGCAAATAGGGCAGAGAATTACTGAACTTCGTAAAATGAAAGGATTATCTCAGGAAAATTTGGCTAAAAGTGTCAAAATTTCCCGACCGTCATTGGCTCATATTGAGTTAGGAAACAGAAGTGTTAATATTCTAGAATTGCAAAAACATTCATTGATTTTAGAGTTTTCGTTGGATGCTTTTATGCCTAAAGATTTTTCTTTAGATAATTATCAGAAAATTCAGGAGGATAATTTAAATGATGAAAAAAGTTCAAATAAAGTAGAAGAACGGATTTCAGTTCCGAAGTTACAAGTAAAGAAGTTTATAAATGTATTGTTGTATATTCTTGAACATTGTGCAGGTAAACCCAATGTTGGAGATACAGTCCTATATAAGTTGCTTTATTTCGCTTACTTTAATTATTATGAATTATATGAGGAGCATTTAACTGGCGCCCAATATCGCAAAATACCGTATGGTCCAGTTCCGCAACAATTAGATACTATAATTAATCAAATGATTGATAAAGGTCAGTTACAAAGAGTAAAAACCGAATATCATGGATTTACTCAAACTCGTTATTTGCCTTTGGTGAAAGCAGATTTAACAGAACCAAAGGCAAGTAAAAAAGACGTGTTGGATAGGGTTATTGAACAAATGAGTGATTGGAGTGCAGCTATGCTCAGCAACTATTCACATGGAGATAAGCCTTGGAAAGCAACAAAAGATGGAGAAGAAATCAACTATGAATTGGCTTTTTATAGAAGGCCGCCTTACTCTATAAGAGTTTATGAAGAGGATGAATAATATTGAATTTGATGAATTATCGGAATTTAAAAAGGATTTAAAAATCTTTTAAAAAATATCGAACGTTCAAAGATGATTTAGAAGTGGTAAAATTAGATCTGAGTGATGAGCCAGGAGATAGTCCTCCCTTTAGTTTTAGAATTAAAAATTTAGGCATAAAATCTTGTATTACTAAAGTTAAGAAAATTGTTAGTAAGGCATTAAAAGGTAAAGGAGTAAATTCAGAATTAAGATTAATTTATGCTCACTTTCCTGATCAACAAAAAATTATATTTATTGAATTGTATCATAAGAGCGACAAAGAGAAGAAAGATAAAAAAAGAATAGAGGATAATTTTGAATAGTTAAATATTTTCTAGTAAAAATATTTATGATAGATATTTAGATAAAAACATTGTATGATTTGACTTGCTTATTATTTAGGGTAACGCTAAACCAAAGTCCATTGGAATAAAGAATTGGTTTATCAAGTTCACGCTCTTGCATTAAGTCAAAAATTCTTTTCATCCCCTCTCCTAGCTCTCGCATGAGTTTATTTTCTTTTAATACTCTTGCAATCAGTGGGTTTCTGGATTCATGAGCCCCTTCCAGTTGGTAAAGATTATTGATTGTTAAGGTTGAAAGCAAAGCACCTGGACTTTTGATCTCCAATCTGTTATTGAAAATATAAATCTCGATACCATTTTGAATAGAATAATCTCTATGTGCAATCGCGTTTAGAATTGCTTCTTTACAAGCATCTTCGGGATAAGTAAATTTCTGTTCGAATTTTGCATTTCCCCCAAATTCTGTTTTGTACGCCAAGTAAGGTCTAAGATTTTCCCACGATTTTAACCACAAATCAAATATATTTCCTTGAATACTTTCATCGCTTGCTACATTATATTTTTCACCGGATTCTAATTTGTCTCCGATAACTTTTATAATGCGAATTTGACATCGTGAATGCCATCTATTAATCTCATTGGATTTTGCAAACAACAATAATGCTGCTCGTTTTAATCGCAACCCATTTGTTCCATACACAGCTAATCCAATTTGCTGTAAGTATAATTCAATACTCAATCCTTTGATATAGGCATCTGCTATACTTTGCAAGAGGGTTAAATCCAAATCTGTTACGGAAGCACCATCCACAAAATGGCTATCAAATTCTCTGGATTTAATTTCTTGCTTCTCAAATTGTATTTCGTCAACAGAGGCTGGCAAAGTTGATTTGTCTTTTCTTCTAACACACCTACCGTCAGGTAATTGATATATTTGTGTTGTTCCTTTGTTTACTGAAAAGTATAAAACGGTCAACCCATTTAAGGTTAGTTTTGTGGAAGCCGTTAACGGTAATTCTTGTCCTTGATAAATATGTGTTTTGGGCGCTGCAAGCATCGCTTTTATATCCTCTTCTTTATGAGGAATTCCAGTTATTATACCATCGTCTTCCACACCAATAATAATTTCTCCACCATCTGCATTCGCAAAAGAAACTAATGCTTCTCCGATATCTTCACAAATCTTCCTGGTTAACCTTAACTTTTTGCTGTCAGGCTTACCCTCCAAAGCTGTCTTGAACTCTCGAAAATGGCTCTCTCCAAGTATTATGGTGTTTTTTACTTTTTCTTGAATTAATAAGACTTCTTCCATTGGTCAAAGTTAATTATTTCAAAGGTGTCTATTTCTGAAAAAGTGGATACAATCTCAACCTAAAAAACCTAATCGAAATTTCTACTCTTTAACTACCCGAAAAATAGTAAGTTTGCAATACAGAGTAGGCTTCCCCCTATCCTCACTCCATAAACGCTAAATCAAAATTACTATGGAAAATCAGGCAATTACGGAAAACATTTTCGCCACCCGCCTCAAAACGTTGGAGAATCCTTCTCAAATTTTGACTAACCCTGAATATGCTGAAGAAATTCGGGAAAAAATTATTCAGGGGGAAGTGTTTATAGCAAAACAGGTTTGTAGCCCGGAATGGGTACAACAAGTAAAAACGTACTTAACCCGTATCGGAAATTCTTCTTTACCGAATTATAAACCGATTGAGATGGGATGCCCTAACTTCCACAGAATGAACCGTTGGGACCCTCGTTCCTACGTAAAAGCCTGCTTTCATCAATTTGTATTTTTCCCCTGGAATCAGGATATGTTCAACTTTTTTGAGGTAGCGCGTGAGACCTATCAAATCAAAAATGTATTAAGCCATAATCCAAAAGATAAATTTTTAGGCCAAACCCCTGAAGAAGATTGTGTATCCAGAATTGCCTTCCAATTTTATCCTAAAAGTGTAGGGGGATTAAATAAACATATTGATCCGGTGGATCATCATCAGTTATGTGTTCCTATTATGATCATGTCGAAAAAAGGCGTTGACTTTGAAACGGGTGGTGTATATGCCGAAACTGCCAATGGAGAAAAGATCTATTTAGATGCAGAAGCCGACCCTGGAGATGTGGTATATTTTAATGCCCGCATTCCGCATGGAGTTGAAATCATTGACGAGCATAAAAAAGAAGATTGGTTGTCGTTTGAAGGTAGATGGATGATGTTGTTTGCCATCAATAAACTTAGCACCAATAATGCCATTGCCAACGCACTTGATTTAGGGAATGGCTGAAAACCTTAGCCAATTGGCATCTCCAGAAATATCAGTTGTTGTACCCGTTTATGGTTGTGCGGAATGCCTCATCGCCTTAACGAGTCGTTTAATCCAAACCCTAAATCCTATTACCACTGAATATGAAATTATTCTGGTAAATGATTTTAGTCCGGATGATTCCTGGAATGTAGTAAAACAGTTAGGCAAAGAAAATCCTAAGATTAAAGGCATACATTTTTCTCGAAACTTCGGCCAACATTTTGCCATTTCTGCGGGCCTTGATTTTGCCCGTGGAAAATGGACAGTGGTAATGGATTGTGATTTACAAGATCCACCTGAAGAAATAACGAAATTATATGCCAAAGCAATGGAAGGATATGACATTGTGTATGCCGTAGCAGAATTTCGGGGAGATAAATCTTGGTTATATCAGCAAATGCGAAAAGTATATTTTAATTTATATGATCGCTTAGCCCAAAATAAATTTAAAACCGAAAATTTAAGTTTTTATATTATCTCTGCTGAAGTGAGAGAAAGTGTTTGTCAATTTAGAGAACAAGCGCGGCATATTTCTTCATTACTTCGACATGTAGGATTTAAAATTGTGGGTATTCCCATTGAACATGTAGAAAGAGAATTTGGTAAAAGTTCCTATACTTTTTCTAAACGATTAAATCTAGCGCTCATTGGAATAATTGCACATTCTTCCTTATTATTAAAATTCTCTTTATATATTGGATTTTTATTTTCCTTTTTCTCTTTTGGCTTTGGAATTTATATTCTATTGTTAAAATTAATTACCGGCACTTCCCTACCCGGCTGGACAAGTTTGGCAATTTTAGTTGCCTTTTCCACCGGATTAATTTTATCGGTATTGGGAATTATTGGAATTTATTTGGAGAAAATATATTTAGAAACCAAACGACGTCCTTTATATTTAATTAAGGAAAAAGTAAACTTGCAAAAACCTTCGCATGAATAATATTCTAATTGAAAAAGACACTCCTTTAACCACGGAAGAAAAGAAATTATTTGCCTATTTTGGGGAAGGGGCAAAAATACGTCCACCATTTCGGATATTAAATCCACATCGTATTTCGATTGGAGATAAAACCAGTATTCGGGAAGGTGCCTTTATTCATGCGTATCAGGATTTAACGGAATTAATTCAGTATATAGATCCCCGGTGGAGAGGGGATGTGAAACCAGAAGATTATTTATATGACTCTGAAATTATTATCGGAAATGAAGTACAAATTGGGAGATATTTATTACTGTCTTCTACCCGATCAGTAATTTTGGAAAACAATGTATTATTATCGGAAAGGATATTTGTGGGAGATAATAATCATACTTTTTCGCATCCTGAAATTCCCATCATTCAACAACCCAATAAACCCGGAAAACCGGTTCGTATTGGAAAAGGTTCTTGGATTGGTGCGGGTGCTGCGGTTTTAGCCGGAACCCAATTAGGACAAAACTGTGTGGTGGGCGCAAATTCAGTAATTGATAGTGAATTTCCGAGTCACAGTGTAATTGGTCCTGAAAAAGCAAAACTGTTATTCAGAAGACATGGAGAGGAATCTTAATCTTAATTTTAATATTTATTAATTAATTATGACTTGGAAAAAATTGGGCGTTATTGTCCCCCCGCAATCGGATATATATTGGCTGGCAAGTCATGTAGGACCTAGCTTTGTTACGCAATCAGAGGGCACCTTACAGATTTATATTACGGGTAGAGATTTAAATAACGTATCCCGTATTGGTATTGCAGATTTACATTTATCTGGAGAAACAGCGAAAATCACCCATATTGCTGCTGACCCTATTTATGATGTTGGGGAATTAGGAACCTTTGATGAAAGTGGAGTATCCTATCCTTGGTTAGTATATCATGAAAATAAAATTTATATGTATTATGTGGGATGGGTAAATGGGGGATTAAATAGATTTCAAAATTTCACTGGATTAGCCATTAGTGAAGATGGAGGAAAAACCTTTCATCGAGTAAGTCAGGTGCCAATTCTCGATCGTAGTAAGGCAGAACCTTTTGGTTCCGGCTCTTGTTGCGTATTTATTGAAGATGAAATTTGGAAAATGTATTACACTGCATTTGACAAATGGGAACATGCGGCTGGAAAAAATAAACCTTGGTATAATTTAAAATTTGCTTGGTCGAAAGATGGGATTGAATGGCATCGGGATAAAAGTGTTGTCATTAATTATGAAGGGGATGACGAGCATATCATTGGTAAGCCGATGTTAATTCAAGAAAGGGGTATTTATAAATTATGGTATTCGCATAGAGGGACTAGTTATAGAATTGGATATGCAGAATCGAAAGATGGAAATATTTACGAGCGTAAAGATCATGAAGTAGGCATTGATGTTTCTGCTGAAGGCTGGGATAGTGAAATGATAGAATATAATTATGTGTTTGATCATGGCGGAAGAAGATACATGGTATATAATGGAAATAATTTTGGAAAAACAGGATTAGGCTTAGCCATTTGGGAGGGAAAATGAATCCAAGATTAGCGCATATTGAACCCCCTGCAGCCATTGCGATTGCGGATCGGGTAAGAGCCTTAAAAGCTTCGGGAATTACTGTTGCTGCTTTACAATCTGGAGAGCCTATGTTCCCAACTCCTGAATATATTAAAGCAGCTGCTAGCGAAGGATTGGCAAAAAATCTAACTTCTTATAGCACTTCTCAAGGAATACCTGAATTAAGAAAAGCATTATCGCAATGGTATCAGTATAAATGGAATTTATCTTTTAGCCCTGAAAATTTTATTATTACCCAAGGCGCCTCTCATGCCATTTATTCTATTCTTCAAACTTTAATTAAAGAGGGCGAAGAAGTAATTATTGTAGATCCAGCTTGGCCGCAATATGCCAATATGGCTATTCTTGCAGGTGCTTCGGTAACTAGAATTTCTACTTTAGAATCCCAAGGGAGATTAACGGCTGAACAACTATTATCTCATATTCACCCCAATACCCGATTATTAATTCTCAATAATCCTGGAAATCCTTCAGGCGTTATTTATTCAGCTAAAGAATTACAAGAATTAATTTCCATTGCAGGAGAAAGAGGAATTTATGTTTTATTAGATGAGGTGTATGATCAAATATCTTTTGTTCCAGGATTTACAAAAGGTCTATCCACGCCTGCTGCAAAACAATATTCAGATTTAATATTGTATGTAAATAGTTTTTCTAAAACCTATGCCATGACGGGATGGAGAATTGGGTATGCCATTCTTCCCTCCGATTTTTTAAATACCATGCTTACCCTGTCCACCAATTCAATTACCCATGTAAGCACATTTAGTCAATATGCCGCTATGGTAGGATTAAGAGATCGGGCAATACATGAAAATATTTATACGGAAATGGTGGCGGAATATCAGCAGAGATATCATGAACTTTCCGATATTTTAGATAAAAAAGGAATTACTTTTATTCGTCCGGAGGGTGCATTTTATTTTTTTATAAATGCGAATGAACCTTCCCTTCCTTTTGCCTTACGATTATTAGAAGAAAATAAAATTGCCGTAGTACCAGGTATTGCCTATGGAGAAAGCTTTGCAACTTGGTATCGGATTAGTTTTGCAGTGGATCAATATAGTTATCAAACCTTTTTAAACTGGATACAAGGATGAGTACCTTTTCAGATGCCGATAAAGAAAAAGTAGTTGCTAGATATACGCAACGATTTAATGACTTTGGATATTCTCAAAAAGCTTTAGGCTGGGGAGAAAAAGGGCGACAAGAAATTCGCTTCGAAGTGTTAGCTTCCTTATGGGATTTTAAAGGCGCAAGTGTGTTAGATATTGGTGCTGGCTTTGGGGATTTCTTTCAATTTATTGGCCCAGATAAAATCGGTTATTATCATGGGTTTGAATTAGTACCTGCCCTTGCCGATACTGGAAAAGAAAAATATGGACATCATCCCAATTTTGAATTAACCTTAGGTGATTTTATTAATGATACCTTAACACGTAAATATGATTACGTAATCATTTCCGGACTATTTAATTTTAAATTGGTGAATGGAAATAATTATGATTTTATTCGTCAGGTAATCAGTAAAGCTTTTGAAAATTGCAATAAAGGATTAGCTTCGAATTTTATTACCGATCGGGTAGATTATCATGAAGACTTAATCTTTAATACTCGTCCGGAAGAAATGGTTACCTTAGCTTTATCGCTTACCCGTAATTTTGTATTACGTAATGATTATTTCCCATTTGAATTTTCTTTATTTTTAAATAAAGATGATTCATTTGAAACTTCAGATACGATCTTCAACGCTTATAAGCAACAACATACATTGCGTGGAGAATAGTGACGCTTTTAAAATAAATAATTTTCCTTTTTGTACAACTTTCCCTCTCATCAATAAATAAATGGCATCCGGATTAATTCATGTAGTAGGCGGAGGATATAACCAAATTCCGCTCGTAAAAAAAGCCAAAGAATTAGGTCTTCGGGTATTGGTAACGGATATGTATGAAAATCCTCCCTGTAAAGCATTGGCGGATTTTTACGAACAAATAGATACAACGGATAAAGAAAAAACGTTTGCGGCTGCGCAGAAACATAAAATTGATTTTATTATTACAGATCAAACCGATGTAGCTGTTCCAACCGTTGCCTATATTGCAGAGAATTTAAAATTACCCGGGATTGGGTATGAAACCGCTTTAAAGTTTACCAATAAATATTTAATGCGGGATTCGCTAAAAAATACTTTTCAGGAAGCTATTCCCGAATTTCATTTTTTTAATGATTCCAAAGAGGCCTTAGAATTTACCCATTCCCTACCCCACCCTTCAGAATGGTTGGTAAAGCCTATTAATTCACAAGGAAGTAAAGGTGTTGCTCGTTTAGAAGATCAACATTTTGATGGTTTAATTGCCCGTGCTTTTCATGAAAGTAAATCCAGAGGAATATTAATAGAAAAATATATTTCTGGTTATGAATATTCTATTGAAGCTTATAAACAAGATAATAAAGTTTACAATCTTGCCCTCACTAAAAAATACCATTATGTAAGTAATGATTGTATTGATGAAAGAAATACCTGGTTAGGGGATATTTCTCCAGAATTAGAGCAGCAATTATTTGATATTAATACTAAGGTAATAGAAGCCTTAGGGTTACCGTTTGGAATTACCCATGCGGAATATAAAGTGCATAAAGGCAGACCTTATTTGATGGAAATAGCAGCCAGAGGCGGTGGAGGATCGATCAGTGGAAAGATATTACCTTACCTTACGGGTTTTATGCCTATTGAAGGATTAATTCATCAGATTATTGGAGATACCCAACCGGTGAATTATACAGATTACAAAGATAAATTTGCGATCTTAAAGTTTTTTAATCTTAAACCCGGAATAGTAAAAAACATTATTGTAAATCCGGATATAATTTCCCAATTATTAGAATATACTTTGGATTTAAAACCCGGCGACAGTATTCGTCCGGTACTAGATAGTCGTGACCGTCCGGGATTTTTTATTGTGGCAGGTACCGATCGTGAAAAAGTAATTGAAATGGAAGAGCACGTTGAAGCTGCTGTTCAAATTGAATATGCCTAATATGGAAAACAAACCTGTCATTACCCCGTTATTGCCTGATCCGCTCAGCGCATTTCATCCGCATGCCCGAATTACGGGAGATTTTATTTATGTATCGGGATTAATTTCCCGAAACCTCGAAGGCTTACATGGCGTAACCCTTTCTCCGGAAGGAAATGTAATTTCATACGATATCGAAATTCAAACCCGGGTAATTTTTGAAAACCTAGAAAAAATTCTAAAAGAAGCTGGAAGTTCATTAGCACACGTAATTGATGTTTCGGTATTTTTAACGAGTATCGAAAAAGATTTTAAATCCTTTAATAAAGTGTACGGTGAAATTATGGGAGATATTTGTCCCTGCAGAACAACGGTAGAAGTAAGCCGTTTCCCTTCTCCGGTTCAAATCGAAATTAAATGTATTGCCCTTCGCTCTTAAAGGGTAAACTTTTATTAAGCATTCATCCTACAGAATTATTAGACGGCAGAGCTTATGCAATCTAACCGCATAAATAATTCTTCCTATTTATCGTCTGGCATTCATTGGATAGAAGATAATCCCCGGAAAATATTAATACTATTAGGCCTACTGATTAATAGTATTATTTTTTATGATTTTATTTTCGGGAATAAGTTATATGTATTTGGTAAGAATATGGTGGATTCTGCAGATTTCACCTATCCTCATTTAATGCATGCCATTCGATATTTAAAAACACAAAGTTATCCTGGATATAGTTTTTATATAGGCTTAGGGCAGGGTTATTATCCTTTTTATTCCTTGTATTTATCCTCCTTAATTCCACCTTTGGCCTTACTTACAGATGCGGTAAATCCTACGTCATTACCGGGATTAATTGTTTACCGTGAAGCTTTTAAATTAATTCTAGCTGCCTGGTTATTTTTTGAATTTTTATCCTTAACTGGAATTAAACCTCTACCAGCCCTTATTGGGGGAATATTATTTGGATTTAGTGGGCATTTGTTAATCTCTAGTCCGATTGAACTATTTACTTCAGAGGCAGTATTGGTAGCGATGATGTTATACGGCATGGAGTTAGTATTACAACGACGTGCCCCCTGGGTATTTATGTTTGCGATAGTATTCATGGGATTATTATCGCCCTTCTCTTGGTATAATTGGGGATTATTGGCATTAGGTGTACTCCCCTTTCGATTTTATGCCCAATATCGGTTTAAATGGAAAAAACTTCCTCGTATTGTATTAACCTTAGGAGGCGTTGCATTTATTGGCGCTTTATTGTCCGCGGTATTTAGTGGATCTGTAATAGAGCTCATGTTAAATAGTCCACGGGTGGGAGGAGATGCTACTTATTTTAATCATTTATTTTCACGCTTTTTTGCAATTGAATCTCCTAAATTTTATGTGAGCGCCTTGTATAGAATGTATGGCAATGAACTATTGGGAGGATCTACAACTGAATTTATGGGATGGTTTAATTATTTTGAATCGCCTTGGTTTTATTGTGGAATATTTACCTTATTATTAATTCCTCAATCGTTTAAAAAAGCGAATGGTAAATGGAGTATATCCAACCTACTCATATTTTTAATTGTTGTTTCTCACATATTTATTCCGGGTTTACGCTATTTATTTTGGGGATTTGCGGGCGATTATTTTCGTTCTTCATCACTTTGCCTAATTGCCGCTTTTATTTATTTAGCGATGAATGGATTTTCCAATATTTTGAAAGTTAACAAAATATGGAAAGCAGGAATAGGTATTACTGCTGTATTTATTGTATTTACGTTAAGTCCCCTATTCCCGGCTGCCAACAATTTAATTCCAGAATTAAGATGGGGCGTTATGGCACTCGTATTTACTTATTTAGGTTTATTAATATTACTGATTTATCGTACCGAATGGAGTTTATTTTTGATTCTTGTATTTATTGTTTTGGAATTAGGCTGGCAAGGCAAACATACGGTAAATAAGGATGGGGTGCTTACTCGGGAAATGCTTACGCAACCCTTAGGGTATAATGATGACACCCAACTTGCCCTAAAATGGTTAAATCAACATGACCCTGGATTTTATCGAATAGATAAAGATTATTATTCTGCCTATTATTCTATTAAATCCTATAATGATGGAATTGCACAGAATTATATGAATAGCAGTTCGTATTATTCCTTTAATAGTTTATATTACATTAGATTTTTAACGTTGTTAGGATTGGCAGATCCGAAAAGTGATATTGGCACGCGTTGGTCAGCAGGATTAGATCATCGGGATTTATTATTAACCTTAACAGCACACCGTTATAAACTAACGAAAGATAGTATTTCCAATCCTGAATATGTGCGAAATTACCTTCCAGTTCAAAAGACCGGCAATGTGACCGTTTGGAAAAATAAAAATGCTATTCCCTTTGGCGTGGTATTACATCAATATATTCCTAAAGAACATTTGTTAACCTTTGCAGATACGATTAAAGATCAAATATTATTAAGGGCAGTGCTTCGAGAAGGATTACCGGATTCGATTAAAAAAGAATTAAAGCCCTATATATCTCCAAATAATCCTGAAGTATTTACAGACAGTATTTACACCCAGGTTACGAATCAATTAAATCAGGAAGGACTTAAATTAGTTTATCAAGATCAAAATCATATTGAAGGTATCGTACGTGCGGAAGCTCCTGGCATATTACTTCTCCCCATGACTTGGGATGCTGGATGGAAAGCATTTATAAATGGAAAAGAAGAATCTGTATTGGTGATTAATGAAGGGTTATCCGGAGTATATCTTCCCAAAGGAATACAACATATTAAAATGCGGTATTTCCCACCCAACTTAAAACTTTATGCCTACCTAAGTGGAATCGGGTGTTTATTATTTTTTGGATTATTATTCTTCTGGAAAAGAATTCGCCCAAAATAAAATCAATTAAAAAAATTAAACCTGATTATTAAAAAATATACGTTCCGCATTTTTAAACAGAATTGCTTCCCGTTCACCAGCATTTAAGGAAAGTTTGTCCATAATCCCATCCATAACTTCGAGTTGAAATTTAGGAGAGGCATAAAAATAATCGGTACCAAACATTATTTTTGATTTATCTGTGTATTTAATCAACTTAATCAAATCTAAATACAAAGAGCTATCTTCTAAATATTGTAAGGAAAAAGATAAATCATAAATAATATTCGGCAGGGTACGCAAATGAAAAAAGTAGCGTAAGATTTCAATTCCACCTGCATGGGCTACGATAAAGGTTTTATCTGGAAAACGTTCCGCCAGTAAAATGATACCCGGTAAATAAGGTTGATATAATAAATGATGATCAAAATAAAATGCATCAAAAATTACGGGGATATTCGAATTAACTTTTTCCAATGCATCGGCTAATGCAGGAAAATCATCTGGCGTTAATTTTTGTTCCCGGGAATGAATTTTATAGGCCTGAATTACGCCTGATTCTGCGGCATGTTTTACCCGATCGTAATTTTGTTTATAATCAAAAATCAAGGAGATAGCATCCCCCGCCGGAACTTGTTTCAGGAAAGTATTATAATGATCTACCTGATTAAAAATAATATTTCTTTTATAAACAGAAGCCAAATCATATGCTTCCATTCCTGTTTCGATATGACAATGGCAATCAAAAATCATTTGTACTAAACATAAAAAAAAGATTCATCATTTATGATTCGGGTGAGAACTAATCTCACTTACCTTCTTCTGTACAATATTATTTAAGGTACGTGTCATTAAACGATTAACTTTTTTATCCCAGGAGTTTAATTTAAGACTTAACGCGGATAAAGAACTACTTACCCAATTAATGCTATTAAATTTCCTTTGTTCATCTTGCATTCTTTGATTCCCTTCTAAATATTCCTGAATCCATTTTTCATTGGCTTGCATTTGTTGCACCAGTGTTAAATTCAAGGTATCAGAAGGCTGAGCGGTATTATCTCCGGTTAAATAAATATTCACCAAAGGATCTAAATTATCTACCCAGAAATCATCAATCGGTTTTAATTTATATTTAAGCGTAGAATGAATTTTTTCTAATTCTGCTCTGCGTTTAATTTCTTGTAAAGGCCAATCGAGGATAATTAAAATATTCTTTGCTAAATCTCCCATATACACCCCTTCTTCATAAGATTCCTGTAAGAACAGGTTTAATCCTTTTTCATCAGGATTAAACTTACTGAATTCCAAAAACAATTGTTTGGTGAAGCCCATTAATTTTAGGAGATAGGCAATTTCCATAATGGATAAATTACCAAAATCGAGGCGAGTTAATAAATATCCAGCCATTGCAGCAGCACCGGCAGGTTCTGATTTTTTAACGTGATCCTGAATAAATTTCAGTCTTTCAGCTTCCGTTTTTAAGGCTTTATATTTAGTGTGTTGAATGATTTTATATAAATCCTCCCCATAAATTAACGCTTGTGCAAAAGGATTTAAGGTATGGGTTGCAGGATGGAAAGTAGATTTACCTCTAAAGCTTCCATCTCCTTCCATACTATCCTTTAATATTTCATAACAACGGTTACCATTTGAATAAGAGCTAGAACCTAGTCCTACGAAAGCGGTACCTCTACCCGATAAATGTCGTTCTACTACTACCCCTAATAATTGGGCAAGCGATTGAATATTGGCTAAATCGAATAGCCCATGAATACGGGTTTGCACATCTTTTCCTAATTCCTTTAAATCAATAAACTTGCTGATATTAGGGAATAGGGTTGTTAAATTAGCGCGAGTTTTTTCATTCATTTCCTCAGGATTTCTGAGGATTTGATCGGCAATTACTGCAGCAGCTAAGGCAGCTCCAATAGAAGCCTGGTTCCAGGTGGATAAGGCTTTTACTTTGGGCATAGATAGCACCTCTTCCAACATAATTAAATAAGGAACCATTAATCCACTGATTCCTCCTTCAATTCCAAAATCTACATAAATTTTACCTTCCTGAATTTCACATCTCAAACTATTTAAAGTCTCTTTAATATGTGGATCTTGCGTTAATGCAGAAATGGTTACTTTTCGTTCTGCCGCAATTTGGGTTAAAGAGAAAAATAGTAGATTTTGAATTTCATCTTTGCTTTGAGGATTGGTTGGAAAAAAATATCCTCCACAAGCAAACGCATCACTTAATGCACCGGGATCCCGTTGAATCCGGTTAATATAGGTGCGTAATTTCGTTAATGGGGGTAGTTCAGCTTCTAAGGATTCTAACAAATCAGACTTTTCCTTATTCATAAAATCTGCTTCCCGGTCAGGGCACCAGATAATTAAATTCCCTTCCGAAATATTGAGCAAATAGAATTTCTTACCGAAAGCATTTACCGATGATTGCTGCATATAGCGCAAATCTTCATGTAAAGAAATCCCCATATTAGAGGAAGTGGAACAAACAATGGTTTTGCGGGCAAACGCCTTCCAGATCATTACATCAAAAAGGTCGAGTGCAGTTAGATCTTGATCGGTAAGGGCATCTACTTCAGCTGAAGTAAAAACTAATTGGTCAGGCGTATCCGAATAATTTTGCTTACGACTTTTCAAAAATTCCCGCTTGATTGCGTTCACTTCTTTAAGTCCTAATTTCTCTGCAGCAGTTAATTCCCTAAGAACTTGTTCTGCCATTAACCCTAAGCTATTAAAGCCTTTAATACAGCTTTGAAATTGTTTCCACCCTCTTAAAAAAGTTATTCTTCGACCGGTGAGGGCAGAATTTAAGGGGCAATCGAATACCAGATTATCATTATCCTGATCATAAGGCAACAATTGTTCATGACGAGATTGGGGGCGTTGGATACCAATACGTAGGGCTAAACGCATGGTCAACAAAGCCACATCCATGACTTCAGTTAAGGAAACGGAACGTAAATTCCGCACCACCACATCCCCTTCCGAAAGATAATCAGAGGTTATCTCCGGAATTTCAGTGTGTAAATATGAAACGCGCATGCTGTTATGTAGGCTCCTGTTGGGTTTATTCTTTCAAGCAAAGTTATAAAATTTCCGGTGTTCCCTTTCCATCTTTCCCAATATCAACCTATCTCTTCTGGGAGGGTTAAGGGTTAAAAATGAAAAATATTCTCTATTCACCGCTTACAATTATTGAGAATCGTCCACAGTATTTTCGAAAAAATAATATAATTTCAAGCCATTCTAAAATTAACCTTTCTGTTATGCTGAAGTTTTTTGTAAAAGCTCTGATTATAAATCTGGTCTATATTCCCCTCTTAGGAATGGCGCAAGCCCTTACTACCCCATTAACGCTGGATACTGCTATCCGCACGGGGGTCTTATCTAACGGGATGCATTATTTTATTCAAAGAAATTCGAAACCCGAAAATCGGGTAGAATTACGGATTGCCTTAAAAGCCGGGTCGCTTCAGGAAGATGATAATCAACAAGGGTTAGCACATTTCTGCGAACATATGTGCTTTAATGGAACCCGGAATTTTAAAAAATCGGAATTGGTAGATTATCTAGAATCTATAGGTACCAAGTTTGGCGCCCACTTAAATGCCTATACCAGTTTTGATGAAACGGTATATATGTTACAAGTGCCCACCGACAAACCTGAAATCTTACAAAAGGGATTATTGGTGTTAGAAGATTGGGCATCCGGCGTAAGTTTTGACCCCGCTGAAATTGATAAAGAAAGAGGCGTAGTAATGGAAGAGTGGAGATTGGGCCAAGGAGCAGAAAACAGAATGCAACAAAAAACATTTCCAGTGATTTTTCATAAATCTAGATATGCCGAAAGATTGCCGATTGGTAAACCAGAGATTATTCAAAAATGTGAATTCAGTACCTTAAAGAAATTCTACACCGATTGGTATCGTCCGGAATTAATGGCCATCATTATTGTGGGGGAAATAGATGTGGAACAAATGGAAAAAGAAATTAAATCTCGATTTAATAAACTTTCGAATGCAGCCAATACTCGTAAACGAGAAGAATATATTGTACCTGCCCATGACTCCATGTTAGTGACTACAGCAACAGATAAAGAAGCCACTTATTCCGCGATTACTTTTTTACATAAATATCCCCCGCATACGCAAAAAAATATTGGAGATCTAAAAAGAAATTTTGTTCAATCTTTAATTACCGATATGTTATCAGAAAGGATGGAAGAAGCCAAACAAAAACCTACTTCTCCCTTTAGTTATGCCTTTTCCTATTGGGGATCGTATGTAAAAGGAACGGATGGATTTCAACAAACCCTAATCGCCTCTTCGGATCAAAACATTTCTCCTTGTATAACTGAAATGTTTACCGAATTAGAAAGAGTACATCAACATGGATTTACGGAAGGTGAATTGGTAAGGGCTAAATCCAGAATGTTAAAAGATTTAGAAAATAAATTTAAGGAAAAAGATAAAACCCCTTCCAGTACTTTTGCAAGGGTAATGATCAATGATTTTTTATCAGATGAAATTACCCCTTCTTTATCTGAAAAATATAAATTAGCTACACAATTATTTCCGTTAATTACTTTAGCAGAAATTAATCAATCCAGTAAAGTATTATTTAATCAAGAAAATAATACAGTGATTGAAATTACTGCTCCTGAAAAAGACGGGGTAAAATTGCCTACTGCCGCTGAAATTCGAAATATTTATGTAAAAGTTAAAAAACAAAAAATAAATCCGTATTCAGAAGTAGTAGTTACCCAATCTATATTACCCCAGGAGCCGGTTGCAGGAAAAATTGAAGGAGAAAAAAATTATCCTGGAACCGATATTAAAATCTGGAAATTATCGAATGGAGCGGTAGTAATTTCGAAAAAGACCGATTTCCAAAAAGATAATATTTTATTTAAAGCCCAAAGTAATGGAGGGGCTTCTCTGTATGGAGATTCAGATCATTTAAATGCAATTATTTGTGGGGATTTAGTTTCTCAAATGGGAGCTGGACAATTAAATGAGATTGATTTAAATAAATATTTAAGTGGAAAAACAGTTGATTTAAGTGCCGATATTGGAGAATTAAATGAAACTTTAAACGGTAGTTTTGCGAAGGATGATGGAGAAACCTTTTTTCAATTATTACATGCGCGCATGAGATATCCGCGGAAAGATCAAACTTCCTTTGATGCACAAATAAAAATGTTTAAAGGATTTTTAGAAAACCGCAGTGGATCCCCGGAAGCTGCTTTTGCAGATACTGTTCAAGTAACCATGGCGCAATATAATCCGAGGGTTCAACCGATTACAGTTGAGAGATTAAAAGAAATTAATTTAAATCGGGCGTATGATATTTATAAAGAAAGATTTAATAATCCAGGGGAATTTACTTTTGTATTTGTGGGCAATTTTGATGAGCCTCTATTGCGTCAATGGGTTGAAAAATATATAGGTTCACTTCCTGGAGAACCTAGTAGTGAAAATTGGAAAGACAATGGAATTCGTACCCCCGGTGGCAGAATTACCAAATCTGTAATTGCTGGAACAGAACCTAAAAGTCAGGTACAATTAATATTTACAGGACCATTTGAATATAACCGTAAAAATCGAAATGATTTAACTTGTTTAACCCGATTGGCAAGTACAAAATTAAGAGAAGAGCTCAGAGAAGAAAAAGGCGGCACCTACGGAGTTGGAGTTCAACCTAAAACTGAAAAATATCCGGTAGGAAAATATTCCATTACCATTAGTTTTGGTTGCTCACCTGAAAATGTAGATACGCTTACAAAATCAGCTTTGAAAGTATTGTATCAATTAGGGCTGAAAGCTCCTTCAGAATTGGATATGACGAAAATAAAAGAAACCTATAGGAGAGAAATAGAAACTGCATTAAAAGAAAATAATTTTTGGCTGAATGTAATTACCAACTCATATATGTTTGGGGAAGATATTACAGAAGTTCAACAACTGGATGGATATTTAATGGATTTGAAAGCAGAGAAATTGCAAGAGTTGGCGTTGAAATATTTTAATTTCAATCAGTATGCTGATTTTTATTTGGTGCCGAATATGAAACTTAAATAAATCTGAAAATTCACAAAGAATTAACAGAATGAGTAATTCAATCCTGAATTCTCCTGTTACCTTTGCAGCATGAATATGATTTTTATCTTTTCCTTAACCCATTGTTGTTGCGGTATGCCAACCGTTGATGGGTATTTTGCGAAATGATAAATTAAAATATTAAATTTCTATTTATGCAAAGCCCTTCAATTTCTTGAAGGGCTTTTGTTTTATAGACCCATTTTGTACTTGTATTGAATTACTAAAAAAGTTTAGGATGAAACTCATCACACAAAAAATTTGCATGACCAAGGATCTTGGGATTCATGGGAATTTATTTGGAGGAATATTGCTCAGTTGGTTAGATGAAGCAGGTGCTGCCCTTGCCACTGAGTTTTGCCATTCTCCGAATGTAGTTACCTTGAAAATTGAAGAGATGTTATTTAAGAGACCGGTTAAAACAGGGCAACAAATCCGGATTTATGGAGAGATTGATGAATTAGGGAGAAGTAGTGTAAGGTTGAGAATCGAAGCCCGTAAATACAATCTGTATAGTGGGGAAGAAACGGTAGTTTGTACCACACGGATTACGTTTGTGCGAATTGATGAAGATGGAATGCCCACTCCCATTGGGGATACGGTTCGAAAAAGATATTTGGATTCCAAAAGTTTAGAAATATCCTAAGGACAAAAAAAGATTACCCACTTGATTCTTTGTATATTTACCGAATGGCCGATTACTTTCCAGCTGCATATGTGCATCAACATGCAGACTATAATCCTTCGAATTCCTCAGATTATAAATTAATCGTATTGTATGAAGACAATACCCTTAGTTGTTCGATTAGTAATTCTGCAGGGCATATTCTTGCCTTAAAAGAATTTAATGCTATCTCTGAAGAAAATTTACAAAAATTAATTCAAGATCAGGAGTTTCTTACCCTACCCTATTCTTCTGTAGAGTGTATTGTTTCGGATGGATATTTTTTACAAACTCCGGAAGATTTTTATAAATATTCTTCTGCTGAAGAATTATTAGAACCCCTTCGTAATCCTTGGGAATTAAAATCAGAAATTATTCAGAATTTCCTTCCGAACGGAAAAATAGTCACCTTGGCGCAGGATTCTGATTCTTGGGTTCAACCCTTTTTAAATCCATATCCTTCTTTACAAAAAATTCATATTGCCCATAGAACTTTATATATCGCTCAACGGCAACAAGAATTAGAAAATCCTATTTATACTTTGATGCTGTTTGCCTTGGGAGGGAAAGTAGTATTTCAATTATTTAATCGTGCAGGGTTGGTATTAAGTCAGATATTTCCGGTGAAGCGTGCAGAAGATTATTTATTTTATGCTTTATGGGTATGTCGTGAGTTGCATATCAGTCCTGAACATATTGTAATTCGCTTTGCTGGAAAAGCAAAAACACAGGAGAGTCCATTTGAGTTATTAGAAAAATATTTTCCTGAAGTTAAATATCCGGATAGAGAATTAACGCAGCCTTGGTATCCGACAGAAAGTCGGATTCCGGTTTTGCATTATTTGCCGATCCTTCCTGAACTTCCTTCGATGGCATGAGAATTATATCCGGGCGACACAAAGGATGGATATTACATCCCCCTAAAAATTTACCTGTGCGACCCACGATGGATAAAACCAAGGAAGCCTTATTTAATATTTTAGAAAATAGAATTAGCTGGGATGAATGCAATATGTTGGAATTATTTGCAGGCACCGGAAATATAAGTTTAGAAGCTGGAAGCAGAGGAGCCTTATCTATTACTGCGGTTGATCAACATATAGGCTGTGTGAAATATATTCGAGAAATATCCAAAACATTAGCGCTGGATCAAATCCTCCCGATTAAATCTGATGTTTTAAAATGGATTAAAACGCCCCCTGCTAAACCCTATGATTTAATATTTTTAGATCCTCCGTATGCCATGCCTGGACAATTAGAAATGGTAACCCAATTATTACAAGCCCTATGGCTTGCGCCTGAAGGCTGGTTGGTATGGGAACATGTAAGTCAATCCAATTATGCTGATTTACCAGGATTTGTTGAAAAAAGAGTGTATGGCACTACGGCTTTTAGTTTTTATCATGGGATATCTGAGAAATCGTAATTAAGTTTATTATCTTAAGGTTGAAGTATGCAAACCCTTCGAACAGCAGTATTTGCGGGATCTTTTGATCCTATCACAATGGGCCACTTAGAAATTATTAATAGAGGTCTGGAATTATTTGATAAAATCATCATTGGCGTTGGCATTAACAGTCGCAAGCAACATTTATTTCCCATTGAACAACGATTAAGCTGGATTCAATCAGAGTTTAAAGCAATGGCAAGAGTGGAAGTAGCGGCGTTTGACCAGTTAACGGTGGATTTTGCCCGTAAACATGGCGCCAAATTTTTATTACGGGGATTGAGAAATTATTCCGACTTAGAGTATGAAACTCATATTTCCAGAATAAATCAATTTCTAAATCATGAAATTGAAACGGTATTTTTAGTCTGTAATCCCGGAAATTCTCATATTTCTTCCACCTTTGTTCGCGAGATTTACCGATACAAAGGAAAATTAGAGGGACTAGTTCCTCCGGCAGTAGTTAAAGATCTTTACGGAGATCCGCCGAGGTAACTAATTCTGCAATTAAAGGATACATTTCCGGGATCAAGATTTTTCGTTGAGAGGCATCCATCCAAACCGCAGCGGTTATTTCTTCTTCGGTTTGAGGTTGTAATGGATAGGCTTCTTTACTTTCCATATAATACCAATGTGAATCTTTGAGCATCCAGGTATCTTTCAGTTGATAGATATGCCAGGTGACGCCAAATTTTCTACCGGGTGTTAATTCCGGAATAAGCGTTTCTTCGGTTACTTCCCGCAAGGCACAGGAAAGTAAATCCTCTCCGGGGTCTTGTTTTCCTTTGGGTAAATCCCACCACCCTTTGCGATAAATCATGAGTAACTGATGATCGGGGGTATAAACCAAACCGCCGGCGGCTGTGATGGGTTGATACAATGCCATATATGCTTTAATCAGTTCAGCCAGTTGTTCTCCTTCTTCCAGCCATACTCTTAAGGTTATTGCCGAGTCTGACATTTCCTGATGTAGGGTAGCCAGGGAGGGTAAGAAAGTCCAGTTTTCGGGTGGGGCTAAGATATCTAACGTTTTAGGGGCATGCTCGTTGGGATTAGGCTTACCGGATTTCCATTCGAGTATGCAACGGGAGGAGAATATTTTGTTACTTAGAGGCATGAGTTCTTTATCTGAAATTGCTGTAAATATTGCTGAAAATCTGATTCGGTTGAAAGCCGTTAAGTTTCAACCTCATGAACCCTTTACCTGGGCATCGGGATGGAAATCTCCGATTTATACAGATAATCGTTTAACCTTATCCGATCCGGGGGTAAGAAACTTAATTACGGAGGGGTTATTCCGACTGGCGGGACAGGGTTTTCCGGAAGCGGGTTCTATTGCCGGCGTAGCCACTGCGGGCATACCTCAGGGGGTGTTGTTAGCCGATCGTTTATCCCTACCCTTTTTATATGTTCGTCCTAAACCTAAGGAACATGGTATGGGAAATCAAATCGAAGGAAAATGGAATCCGGATCGACCGGTGTTGGTGGTAGAGGATTTAGTTTCTACCGGAGGGTCCAGTTTAGCAGCAGTAGCTGCGTTACAATCTGCCGGCGCCCGGGTGTGTGGTATGGTAAGTATTTTTTCCTACGGATTTTCAACTGCCCGCACCGCATTTGAAACAGCGGGTATCCCCTTCCTTTCCCTTTGCACCCTGGAACAGTTGATTTCAAAAGCCATAGAATTAAATTATATTTGCGATGCCGATCGCGAACTCATCCTGGCTTTTCGCCAGAACCCTGAGCACTGGAAGGCATGAAAGCTATTATCACATGAATCAATTTCTGGATGAAGTACGTTCCTCCCTGCAGGAACAAATTATCGAGGTAAACCAATATGCCGGTGAGGTGAGTTTAGAAATTCAACCTCAGCATTTATTAGCGGTTTGTCAGATCTTAAAAGAAAAATTCGGTTTCACATATTTAAGTGATATCACAGCAACGGATATGTTTACCGATCAACAGCGTTTTCGGTTATCCTACAATTTATTTAATCTGGCAGAGAAAAAGCGGATTCGTATTTCCTGTCGGGTGAATGAAGAAAATCCAGAGGTAGATTCACTTTGTGAGTTATGGCCTTCTGCGAATTGGAATGAGCGGGAAGCATTTGATATGATGGGGATACGATTTAAGAATCACCCGGATTTGCGTCGTATGTTTATGCCGGAAGATTTTGAATATTTTCCATTACGGAAAGAATTCCCATTAATTGGGATAGCCGGATCGATTGAAGTTCCTGAGAAGGATCCTCCGAAGCCGTATAAATAGTAGGTAGTGAGTAGTGGGTAGTTATTTCCGCCCTTGCAGGCGTACCCGCCTGCAAGGATTCATAGCACCCAGTTTAAATAGCCCCCGGTTTAAATCGGGGGCTAAGGGAACGAATGATAAAACCAGACCCGCCTGCCTGGTTTTTTTTATTACATCCCCGAAGGGGATAAATGTTTATAGCTAAATGCCCCCACTATATCGAGCGACGCCGGAGGCGGAACAGAACGAGTCTCGTCCTGAAATAGGTTGACAAAAAATCAACTAAAATTAGGACAAGAAAAATGGAAAAGTACGATCAAAATTTAAAAGAACGGGTAATTGCAGATTACCTATCGGGCAGAGGGATATACCGCCAGTTGCAAGGGAAATATGGTATTGATTTTCGGCTAATACATAAATTATCCATTAGAAGAAGTTTTAGTCGAAAAGATGCGTTCGGTGATGCAGCGAATGCAAGCAAGAGATTTTTACGACATCTGGTATTTGCTGGTAGAATATCAAATGGATGCCGATTTCTATTTAGCTGAGTTCGAAGCCAAATGCAAAAGCAAAGAATTACTACACACCGATTTTCCGAAAAAATTAGATGAAAGATTACCGCAATACAAAGGCAGGTGGAAAAGCTCCATGAGTAAGCAAATAAAAGACCTTCCCGATTTTGAGCAAGTTGAACGTGAAGAAAAAACACCTTAAGAAATTGAAATTTTAAAAATGAATATTCAGGAAATATAACAGTCCGTAAAGCGAATGATGGAGAAATATAATCTTTAAAAAGAAATAGAGCATTTTGAATCGAATTGACTACATAAACAAAATAAATACTTACGCTGCAAGATTTGTTGTGGAGGTTCAAGGCTTTAATGCCATTAGCAATTACCATATCAATATACACGCTGAAAGCTTCTTAGTTCCTGTTTTAAATGAAGTTTTAGGATTGCAACTTGAAAACCTTAAACAAAACTCCTGCTCTGTCCCTGAGCGGAGGCTGACCTTCGGCCTTCGACTCCGCTTCGGCCCTTCGGCCCTTCGGCAAGCTCAGGGCAAGCAAGCTCAGGGCAAGCGCTCAGCACGAGTGCGCTCAGGCACCGCCTCCGCTATATGCTCAATTTATAATTGAAGGCGGGGTCACCTGCAATGGCGGAAGGCAAATGAACATTCGATTTCATTTTCTATATTTACTTAATGGTATCCTTGATTGACATCAAAGAAAAGCTTAAAAATAATAAAGCAAAACTTTCATCAAAGTATGGAATAAGTTATATAGCCATTTTTGGGAGTTATGGTCGTGGCCAGCAAACCAATGATAGTGATGTTGATATTTTAGTGGACTTTGATAAGCCTATTGGAATTGAGTTCATTGACTTAGCTTATGAATTAGAAGAAATTCTGAAAGTTAAGGTTGATTTGGTTTCTAAAAATGGTATAAAACCCAACTATTTTAAAAATATTGAAAATGAATTAATCTATGTCTAAAAGAGAATCAAGATTACTTCTATTAGATATTTTAGATTCTATTGAAAAAATTAATTCCTATACTGCAGGTCACACATTTGAATCATTTATTAAAGACTCAAAAACGCTTGATGCAGTAATTAGAAATTTTGAAATAATTGGGGAAGCCGCAAATAGACTTCCAGAAGACTTCAAAGATTTAAATCAAGGTGTAAATTGGTTTAGAATTAAAGGGTTTCGAAATAGAATTGTACACGATTATATGGGAATAGACTATAAGATTGTTTGGACTATTATTGAAAAGGATCTTGAAAAACTTGAGACAGAAATAAACTTAATAATTCAAACAATCTAAAAACTAAGATTGATTGCCCCTCTTTTTACAATTAGGTTGACGAAAAATAATACCAATCTAGCCCACCGTTGCAGGCGTGGTCGCCTATGATGTTGAAATGACCTTGGGCTGTGTAGTGGGATAATGTTCATTGATCATTGCAATCTAAATGTCTGAATTATGATTTTTGTGATTAAATGATTGCCATGATTAATAATGGGCAATTTTAATCTGTTGCAGGCACGGACGCCTTCAAGGGCGAAAAAGAGACTGTCGTATCACTGATACGACAATTAAGCTGGACACTTATTTTAGCCATAATACCAATTGAAGAATCGCTCAAACGAGAGCTCTGTGAAGTATAATGCTTAATTTAAGATTGCAGGCGCGGGCCGCCCGCAAGGGCAAAAAAATACCGTACCCAATTTCTGAGTACGGTATTGCAATGTGTAAATTAAATCTTAAGCGTTAACAAGAACGTTTTTATGATTTTGAACTTTGTCCACGATTTTCGCAAATGTTTCCGGGTGATTCATGGCAAGATCTGCAAGAACTTTACGATTAAGGCCTAAACCTGAAGAATGGGCTAATCCCATAAATCTGGAATACGACAATCCTTGTAATCTAACTCCGGCATTAATTCTTTGGATCCAGAGGGCGCGGAAATTACGTTTTTTGGTTTTACGGTCGCGATAAGCGAACTGAAGACCTTTTTCAACCTGGTTTTTGGCTACTGTCCAAACATTTTTTTTACGACCGAAATAGCCTTTGGCCATTTTCAGTACTTTTTTCCTTCTTGCGCGGGAGGCGACCGCATTTACTGACCTAGGCATACTTAAAGTTGTTTTTTGGTGGCAGGTGGCAGTATTTGCAACTTAAAACCTGATACCGGGTGAAACAATAAAACAGAATCAAAGAGAAATTAAGCAACGAGCATGCGATGAATCCTGGCGGCATCAGCATCGTGAACGAGACCATCATGAGAAAGTGCACGTTTACGTTTTGTTGATTTTTTCGTCAGGATATGCCGCATAAAAGCATGTTTTCTTTTCAGCTTTCCGGAACCGGTGATTTTAAACCGTTTACGGGCTCCGGAATTGGATTTCATTTTAGGCATATAACGGAAATTAACTAGTTACGATTTAGATTCTGCGGCTGATTTTGCAGCTGCAGTAGCTTTGGCAGTTGGGGTTAACAAGATATACATCCGTTTTCCTTCCAGCTTCGGTAACATTTCTACTTTGGCTAACTCTTCCAATGCAACTGCAAATTCGAGTAACAACTTCTCCCCTCTTTCCTTATACACAATTGTTCGTCCGTAGAAATGAACGTAAGCTTTTACCTTATTACCGTCTTTCAAAAATTTTTGAGCATGTTTCACTTTAAAGTTAAAGTCGTGTTCATCAGTATTAGGACCGAACCTAATTTCTTTGACCACCACCACATGCTGTTTACTTTTGTTTTCCTTGTCGCGTTTTTTCTGTTCGTATTTGAATTTAGTATATTCGGTTATACGACAGACGGGAGGAACGGCATTCGGGGCAATTTCTACCAAATCTAATCCTGCCTGTTCTGCCAAACGTAAAGCTTCATCTAGAGAAAAGACTCCATTACTTGCTTCGTCCTCCATCCCTACTATCCTTACTTCAGAGGCCAAAATTCGGCCATTAATTCTGTAAGGTTCTTCTTTTCTACCGCGGTTATTACGGTTTTGGTTTACCAGCGCCATTCAGGAGGAAACAAGTGATAGGATATTTACGCATCAAGTAGCTTTTCTTCAGGGTTGCGGGAAATCATTTCTGCCTCCCTAAAATATTCGACAAACTCAGACAATTTCATGACGCCCACATCTCCGGATTTATGGCGGCGAACCGAAACGGTTTCCGTTTCAATTTCTTTTTCTCCGATAATCAGCATCATAGGAATTTTACCTACTTCAGCATCTCGGATTTTCCGCCCAATCTTTTCACTGCGGTCGTCAATGAGGGTGCGAATATCTGAAATTTTCAGCATATCAGCAACTTTTTTAGTGTATTCTGAAAAGCGTTCACTCACGGGCAACAAAATAACCTGATCCGGAATCAACCATAAAGGAAAATCCCCAGCGGTATGTTCTAACAACACCGCAATAAATCTTTCCAAAGATCCAAAAGGCGCTCTGTGAATCATTACCGGACGATGTTTTTGATTATCGGCACCTGTATATTCCAATTCAAAACGATCGGGCAAATTGTAATCTACTTGAATAGTACCCAATTGCCATTTCCTACCTAAAGCATCCCTTACCATAAAGTCCAATTTAGGACCATAAAAAGCTGCTTCTCCATAAACTGTTACCGTGGGAAGTTGTTTCTCCAAACAAGCTTCTTGAATGGCGGATTCCGCTTTCTCCCATAATTCATCTGCCCCAATATATTTTTCCCGATTATTAGGATCTCGAAGAGATATTTGTGCAACGTATTCTTCAAATCCTAAAGTCTTAAAAATCAATAGAACAATATCTATAACTTTAAGAAACTCTCCTTTTACCTGATCGGGAGTACAGAAAATATGCGCATCATCCTGGGTAAATCCTCTCACCCGGGTAAGTCCATGTAATTCCCCACTTTGTTCGTACCGATAAACCGTACCGAACTCCGAAAAGCGCACGGGCAAATCCCGATAAGAACGAGGTTTAAATTTATATATCTCGCAATGATGGGGACAATTCATTGGTTTTAAGAAAAACTCCTCCCCTTCTTGCGGCGTTTGAATGGGTTGAAAGGAATCTTTCCCATATTTTTCATAATGACCCGAACACACATACAATTCCTTTTTCGCAATGTGCGGCGTTATAACTGGTTCGTATCCTTCTTCTACCTGAACCTTTCTCAGGAACTTCTCTAGCCGTTCCCGTAAAGCAGTTCCTTTGGGTAGCCATAAGGGTAAACCCATTCCTACCTTATCTGAAAAAGCAAATAACTCCATCTGTTGCCCGAGCTTACGATGGTCCCGCTTTTTGGCTTCTTCTAATTTCTCTAAATATTCAGTGAGTTCTTTTTGTTTTGGAAAAGTGATCGCATATAATCGTGTCAACATCTTCCGTTTTTCATCCCCTCTCCAATAAGCTCCGGCAATGTTTAATATTTTGACTGCTTTAATAACGGATGAATCTGGAATATGCGGACCGCGACATAAATCCACAAAATTACCGGAATGATAAAACGTAATGTTTCCATCCTCCAATCCTTCTAACAATTCAAGTTTATATTCATCGCCCTTGTCCGTAAAATAGGCGATTGCATCTGCTTTGGATATATCTTTTCTCAAGAAGGTTTCTCCAGAACGAGCCAAGGTCATGAATTGATTTTCGATTTTTTCAAGGTCATCGGGAGAGATTACCCGATCGCCGAAGTCAATGTCATAATAGAATCCATTTTCGATGGCAGGTCCAATCCCAAATTTTGCTCCGGGATATAAACTTTCCACCGCCTCTGCCAGGATATGTGCGGAAGAATGCCAAAAGGTAGCTTTTCCTTCTAAATCCTTCCAAGTAAATAATTGTACATCAGCATTATTATGAATGGGGCGATTAATTTCCCATACTTCCCCGTTTACGGATATTGAAAGCACATCCCGCGCTAATCCTTCGCTTATATTTTTGGCAATTTCATGTCCGGTAATTCCTTCTGGAAATTCCCGAACACTTTTATCTGGCAAGGTAATCTGAATCAAAGCAGGTGGATTAAAATAAGTTGTCGCAAAGTTACAAATCTTGTTCTTTACTTTTAATTCTATCCTTGAAAACCCCTTGCTTTACATAATTCCTAATGTGGGGATGCGCATATATCCTTATTTTCGTTCTTAAATTATGACCTGCCTTATTCTTTCCTGAAATCGGTTGATGAACCCTGTGCTGAAAAATATTTTGAAATTACTAAGGGGTGGAATGTATTTTTTTCTGCTGCTGATTGTACTTTTTTTAACAGCTTTATATACCCTTAGATTTTCCTTTATTCAAAATCAAATTCGTCCGTATGCAGAAGAATTTCTCAGTGAACAATTAAATACTCGAGTACAAATTGGACATATTGAACTTGCCCTTTGGGATTATTTAGTTATTAAAGATATTGCCATTTGGGATCAACAATCTCAACCCATGATTCGATTAAAAGAATTAAAACTGAGTTTAATTCGAACCTCCATTCCAGGGTGGTTGAGCGGACAAAAAGAAGGTAAACTAATTCATGTTCGAGAAATAGAACTTACAGAACCAGGATTTTTATTATATCATTTAGATTCTACTGGAGTATTAAATTTAGATTTTCTATTAGGAGAAGACTCAGATTCCAGCACTACCTCTACTTCCTTACCCAAAATAGAAATTGAACAATTATTATTATGGGATGGAAAATTCACCTATTTAGATTCATTTGGTGACCCAGGCGAATTTCAAGTAAAACAAGGATTAAATTTTAGTCATTTAATATTAGACAGTATTCAAGCGGATTTAACTTTTGCCTTATCGCATTCGGGAGATATAAATGCACAAGTTCGTCAATTATGTACCCGGGATCTATGGTCAGGATTTGTTTTAGATTCTTTTAAAACCCAATTAACTTCCTCTACTCAAATTACAAATCGGGAAATGGAAATTATGGATCCATTTACCAAAGCATTAATAACCGTAGCGTGTTATGAATCCTATCCATTTGTTATATTAGAAAACACTTTAATTAAATCAACAGGAAGCCGAATTGATGCGGATATTCATTTACAAAATAAAACCTTAACGGATTTAATTGATTCCAATTTAATGGAAGATTGGCAAGTAACGTTTAGGAATTCACAGGTTCATCCTACCACCCTAAATTATTTCTCCCCTACTCGATTACCCTTTTATGCTGCCGTTACCTTATTCGGAAAAATAACTGGAGATATTAATCACCTGAAGAGTCAAGCCTTATTATTAGGTATAGGAGAGGATAGTTGGCTTCATACAAAAGTTAGAATAAATGATATTCTTGCGGATAATCCCATGTCATTTGAAATTGGGGTGGATAGTAGTTTTATTAAGATATCAGAAATACAACAGTTAATTGGTTCCGTTAAAATCCCTGAGGAAATAAATCGAATAAAAGAAGTGCGTATAAAAGGAAAATGTACCGGGTTACCTGAAGATTTTGTTGTGTCCACCCGAATTATTACCCCTGTTGGAAATCTATCGGCAGATTTATTACACTTACAATTTCCAGAGAATTCCTTAACCTATTCAGGTGCGATTCAAGGAAGAGAAATACAATTAAATTATTTATTAAATCGAAATGATATTTCTTCGCATTTAAATTTTTCTAGTCAAGTGGAAGGAAAAGGTATTTCCTTATCGGAATTAGAAGGTAATATTGAATTACAAGTGACTAAATCAGATATCAGTGGATATTCCTTAGATTCCCTAATCACCAAATTAGATTTCTCTCCCTACAAAGTAGTTGGGCCCATGGATATATTAGATACTAAAGGCACTATACATACCCAAGTAGATTTAACCTTTAAACCCGATTATTATGCTGTGGATATTAAGGGAGATATTCAACAAGTTAATTTACAAGCCTTAGAATTAACGCAAGATTCCTTATTTGTCTCCTCTATTTTAAATATTGATTTAGAAGGCAGTCAATTAAAAGATATAGAAGGAACCATTAGAATATTTGAAACCCAAATTCATCGCAGAGGAGTGGATAGTTTATTTTTAGATCCATTAGTTATTCGTGCGGAACAAGTGGCTGAAAATAAAGAAATCATAAAAATAAAAAGCGATTTATTATCTGCAGAGATTAATTTAGGACAAGGATATACAGAATCTATAGAGGTATTCTCCAGATTGGGAAAAGAAGCAATAATGTTTTTTAATAATAAGGATAGTGTCACCCAGAAATATTATTCACAGAAAAAAGATTCTATTCAAAAACAATTTGTGGGTATTGAACTATCCTTAGCAGAAATAGATCCTGTATTATCATTTTTAAGAATACCCCTATTAATTTCCAGTGGAACTCAACTTAGTAGTGAAATTAAAACGGGTGCGACGGACCAATGCTCCTTTACCTTTTCAAGTGATTCCTTTAAAGTGGCCAATCAAAAGGTTTATAATTGTAATTTATCAGGAGATTTTTTTAAATCGGCTACTACTGGTGATGTATTGGCACAATCGCAAATAACGATAGGGGAAATATTTATTGAAAATCAAGTAAGTTTTCAAAACGTGTCTATAGAACCCATTTGGTCGGGAAAAGAAATTGAATTTATGGTTTATGCTGAACAAGATTCGTTTAATAATAAAATCAATATTCAAGGAGTTACCCAATTTAATAACAATGAAATTGAAATTAGTATAACCGACAATAATTCCTCTTTATTTTTAGCGGGTAATTTGTGGACTTTTACCGGTAGAAACCGATTTGTATATTACAACTCATCTGGAGATTTATTAATAGATAATTTAAAGATTGATGACAATACTGGGCAATCCCTTCAAGTTTACGGAAGCTTAACCGAAAAAAAAGGAGAAGGATTGGTCATTAAACTTGAAAAAGTAGAATTAAAAACAATTGATCAAATTACAGGATCAGAGCAAGGATTAGAAGGAAAAATTGATGCACAGTTTATGCTCAATGATTTACGTACAACTCCATTTATTCAAGGATATGCCTATGTGCATGAGTTTGGATTTCGAAAATTAAAATATGGAGATATCGGTATGAATGCCGTTTGGCACCAGGAATTAAATTTATTGTCCTTAGATGCCACTTTACAAAAAGATGGAAAAAAACTGTTAGAAATTAGTGGAAATTATAATTTAAATCACAAAACTTCTCCCTTAGATTTTAAACTCGTATCCTATAATTTACCCTTGCAATTAGCGGAACCCTTTATGGAAGGGCAAATTTATGATCTAAAAGGAAGTGTGGAATTAAATGAGTTTACGGCAAAAGGAACCCTCGATAAACCAATTATCACCGGAAATGGGTATTTTAAAGATGTTTCTTTTATGGTAGATTATACCAAGACTCGATATAGGTTTACTGGAAATATCCGTTTTAATGATCGAAATATTAATTTCTTAAATATTAAAATTTACGATGAAAGAAAAGTAGGCGTTACTTCAGAAGAAAATTATGCACAATTACGGGGATATATTTATCATCAAGGATTCAGGGATTTTAAATTTAATATTGAATTAGAGTCTATTCGAAATTTTATGGTATTTAATACCAAAGAAGGAGAGAATAGTTTGTTTTACGGAAAAATGATCATTAAAGATGGGGTTGCTTCTATAGATGGGGATTTAGAAACTATCCGATTAACCACCTTTGTGGAAACGGGTGCAGGAACCATCATCAATATTCCCTTGACCGATTATACAGAAAGTTCCTCTTTGGATT
Source organism: Sphingobacteriia bacterium (assembly GCA_009924095.1). Taxonomy (GTDB): domain Bacteria; phylum Bacteroidota; class Bacteroidia; order J057; family RFSG01; genus RFSG01. The sequence continues at coordinate 26,098 of RFSG01000002.1, read as the reverse complement.
ATGTTACTTTTTTACAAGAAGGAAAGATTGAGGAAGATATTCGACAGCAATTAAATTTATCCGGATTTGAATTAAAAATAACGGTAAATGCTACGCCGGATGCGGTGTGTAGAATTATATTTGATGAAAGAACGGGTGAAATTATTGAAGCCAGAGGAACGGGAAATATTGAATTAGAAATAACTCCTGATGGAGATTTTACCATGCGGGGAAATTATGAAATAGAAAAAGGGGAATATTTATTTACGCTACAAAATGGAACGATTCAGAAAAAATTCTTTATTGATAAAGGAAGTAGAATCACCTGGACAGGAAATCCCTATGATGCCAACATGCAAGTAACTGCTTATTATTTAGTATTTGCCAGTGTTGCAGATTTAATGGGTCCTAATTCCGGGGCTACCAATAGAATTCCGGTGAGAGTGCTTTTGAATATGCGGGGTTCCCTTTTAGGGCCGGAAATAACTTTAAATATTGATGCACAAAATTTAAATTCCCAAGCCTCCGCAGAGGTATCCTCAAAACTAAAAGCAATTACTGCAGATCCGCAATCCTTAAATCAACAAGTATTTTTTCTATTATTGTTTAGTAGATTTTATAATAGCACAGGTTCAGCCGGTGCAACCACCGCTGGAGGCACAGGAGGAGCCAGAGGAGAAAATGGGGTGAATTCATCCTTATCTGAATTATTATCTAATCAATTAAATTATTGGTTATCTCAAAGTTTTGGTAATAATCTAACAGCAAATATTTCTTCTAATCAATTTCAAAATATTACTTTAGCTTTACAGGCACGATTGTTTAATGATCGAATTACCGTAGAAAGAAATGGTGCAATTACTGGAACCAATAATTCTAATGTGACCATCGGAAATATAAATGTGCAGGTGAAATTATTACCTGCAGCCAAACGTGCATTTAGAAGAAGAAAAACAAACCCAAATCCCGGAACCTTAACATTTGAAATATTTAACCGTGAACAAATTGGACTATCTGGAAACAATGCAGTTTCACAGGGCGCAGGTTTCTTTTATAGAAAAGATTTTAATCACTTTAATGAATTATGGAATCCCCGAAAATATTTAAGCCCTGCACCTCCTCCAAAATTTCCTTTGTCCTCCCCTATTGATTCTTTACAAAAATGAAAAAAATAACTCTTTTCCTAATTCTTGGAATTTTTATTATTCCTGAATTAATCATCGCACAAGTAGATACTGCATTCACTTACTATGATAAACAATCTACAGTAGTTCATGAAATGTATTTACAAACCCCACAAGGAATAAAAGAAGGATTTTATCTTTCTTATTATGAAAATGGATTACCTGAAAAAAAAGGAAATTATAAACAAAATTTACGGGAGGGTTTGTGGCAAATATTTAATGAAGAAGGAAATATTGCCTTTGAAATAAATTATAAAAATGGTGAAAAAGAAGGAATTACTCGGGAATGGGATGATTCAGCCGTATTATTATCTGAAATTAATTATTCCAAAGGAAAAAAAGAAGGATTAGGAAAATGGTATGATGAAGAAGGGAAATTAAAATCAGAAGTAAATTATGCTGATGATATTAAAGATGGGAAATTTATTGAATTTTACCCCGAAGGACAACCCCAAATTATTAGCCATTTTTCCAAAGATAGAAAATCAGGAACCTATCAATCCTTAAATAAAGCGGGAGTAATCGTAACCAAAGGGAATTATTGTGACGATCTTCCCTGTGGAGAATGGGAATTATTTTATGGAGATGGTGCTCCGAAATCTAAAGCAGTTTATACTAATGGAGCCGTAAATGGAAAAGTAGAAGTCTTTGATTCTTTGGGAAATTTATTTAGTACCACCCATTGGGTAAATGGACTTAAATCTGGAATTTATTACGTTTATCATCCCAATAAAAAAATTAGAGAAACGGGGTTATATATAAATAATTATTTAGACAGTATTGTTAGCAGATTTGATTCCAGTGGAAATAAAATCAGTGATTTTACTTATAGAGATGGGAAATTAACCGGTATTTCTAGAAATTATTTTGATAATGGAAAAGTATATGAAGAAATTTCTTTTTTAGGAGGATTAAGGAATGGACCTTACACTAGATATTTTCCAACGGGATTAAAATCGGATGAAGGTTTTTTTGAAGCGGATCGTGCACAAGGGGTTTTTACCTTATATCATGAAAATGGAAATAAAGCCCAAGAAGGAATGTATAAGGATGGAGATGTTACGGGTATCTTAAAGATTTATAACCAAGAAGGACAATTAAGCGGTAAAGGTCCTCTGGAAAGGGAAGTTCAACATGGCGATTGGGAATTTTATTACCCTAGTGGAAAAATCATAGGAAAAGGGTTCATGGAAAAAGGTTTCCGAAAAGAAGGTACCTGGAAATGGTTTGATGAACAAGGAAAAGAAATCCCCGAACCAGAAGATTTTAAAGTAAAAAAATAAAAAATATTATCTTTAGGTCTATGAACCGAATTACCCTTGTTGGGATGTTAGGATTTATCCTGTTGTTTTTACTTCAAGGTAAAGCCTATTCACAAGAATACTTAATTCAAAAATTTTATGCTACTTCATTAGGTACAGATGTTATTTTAAACTGGGAGGTTAAACCCGGGTCAGGAATATCTGAATTTATTATCCAACGAAAAATGAATGGGGAACCGGGTTTTCAAACAGTTACCTCTCTAAATTTTATTTCCAATAAATGGGTGTATGATTATATGGATCAAACCATTTTTAAATCTTCGCCAAAAACCATTCAATACCGATTAACCATTCTTAAACAAGGTGTTCCTTATTATTATGACACCTTTATTACCCTGAATCCAACTTCTGCCCAAAGAACCTGGGGTAGTATTAAGTCTATGTTCCGATAAACTCAACCTTTGAGTTTATTCTGGTTTTTTATTTTTATTGATTAACACAGTAAGAAATTAAATCCATGTCTGATTCTAATACTAGATATGACCGTCAACTTATATTGCCAGGATGGGGGGAATCAGGACAATTAAAATTATCACAATCGCATATTTGGGTAATTGGTTGTGGAGGATTAGGAGGACCAGGAGCATTAGCTTTAGCAGCAGCTGGGATTGGGGAATTAACCCTTACCGATCCTGACACGATTAATCTCAATAATTTACACCGACAGTATTTTTTTTCCCAAGAAGATGTTGGTCAATTGAAAGTTGAAGTCCTGAAACGTAAAATCATAGCGCTCAGGCCTGATATAAAAATCAACATACAACCCTTTAAGTTTATTGGTTCTCCTTTAGAGCGTCGGGTTAACTTAATTTTCGATGGGACGGATACCTTTCAAGCCAAAGCGTTGATCAATCAAACCGCCAGAGCATTAAAGATTCCATGGTTGTACGGTTCAGTTTTAGGCTATACCGCAGAAGCGGGGATATGGGATCCACTTGAAAGAGCTTGTTATACTTGTTTATATCCTGACTTTCCTCAGGAGGAATTAACCTGCGACACTGCAGGCGTGGCAGGACCTTTACCTGCAATGATTGGAAATTATATGTCTTGGTTAGGCATTCAATATTTATTAAATCCTGAAGCGCCCAATTTTGGCAAGATGATCCGATGGGATTTACAAACGAATAGGATACTTCATTTTCAGGTGGAACGAAATACAGTTTGTAATCCGGAATGTGTGAACTATAAAAGTGTAAACAAAGATTCGGAAGCTGTTGCTCAAATTTCCTGGACTGAGTTAAAAGCAAAACTTCAAAATCATTCTGCCCCCCCAATATGGGATATTCGTCCTTTTTCCACTGACGAGCTTCCTTTTCCACATGAAAAAAAAGATGTGCAAGAAATAATGGAAATGGAGGATAAAAATTTTCCAGAGCGGGTAATTTTAATTTGTGAACAAGGGAAAATTTCTAATGCTTTGATTTCCCGATTGAAAGACCCAAAGCCGAGGAGGTTTTGTGTGAGTTTAACCGGAGGATGGAATGTAATTCGGCAAGATTTAATTTAGAATGAATTTAAAATAAGACAGTTCCCCCAAATTTTTCATAGGAATGTGAAAAGGAATCCGGTGGGGCTTGCTATTTTTGTGGAATACAAGTGAAGTGCTTTATGCAATCCAAACCGGAAATTGAAATAAATCATCAACCCTCTCTAACCCTAACCAGTTTATTCGGAGGAATTGGAGTATTTATGATATTACCGGAGTTTAATCCCTTGTATGATGGAATCCGTTTAGCATCCCGTTGGACCAAGTGGGAAAGAATTTTTGAAATCATTCCAGCATTATCCTTTTTAGGGGATGAAGGAAATCTTGCTTATGGCTTATTAGCTTCTTGTGCGCTAGGAATAATTAGTGCAACCTTAACCAATGTATGGTTTAAACTAAGAAAAAAATAACTTTACATCTTCACTACTTCAATCACATGATTATTGAATTCCTTCGTACCCACCGCATCTTCCTAATCGTTTGGATACTGATGTGCCTTCCGTTTTCCTTGTTGCAGGCGCAGGATGCTGCTCCAGTTTTAAATCAGGAAAATTTAGATTTCATGATGATGGCCCTAAAAGGTTTGCTACTACTAACGGTAGTACTAGCCTTAAATATCCTAAGAATGGTATTTAATCTTAGAGATAGTGATCCATTTGCAAGAGTAGATTTTAATACCTTAAACGCAAGAATACTTGCAGGATTTGTTTTAGTGGGAATAATCCTAGCACTTTATTACTCTTTCGGTTTAAGAAGTTTATATCTCCCCGAATCCGCTTCCGCACATGGAATTAACTTAGATAAAATGTTTAACCTAACCTTATTGGTTACAGGTATTGTGGTTATCATCACCCACTTATTATTGGTTTGGTTTACGTATAATAATCGTTGGAAAGAAAATCGTAAAGCAATTTATTATCCTGACAATAATAAATTAGAGATGATGTGGACTATTGCTCCGGCAATTGTGCTTACTGTATTAGTATTAGATGGAGCCAAAAATTGGAATTCAATCATGTCTCCTCCTCCAGAAGATGCAATTGAAATTGAATTAACTGGAAAACAATTTGCCTGGAATATTCGGTATGCAGGAAGTGATGATAAATTTGGTAAAACAAATTTCAGAATGATTTCTGCAACCAATGAATTAGGCTTTGATTGGAGTGATGAGAGCGGTAAAGATGATGTAATGCCAGGCGAAATTTATATGCCAGTGAATCGTCCAGTGTTATTAAAGATTAGAGCTAGAGATGTATTACATTCCGTTTATTTACCTCACTTCAGAGTTAAAATGGATGCGGTTCCTGGGATGCCTACTCAATTTTGGTTTACCCCAATTAAGACTACCAAAGAAATGCGTACGATGCTAAAAAATGAAAACTTTAATTACGAATTAGCTTGCACAGAAATCTGTGGAAGAGGTCATTTCTCTATGAAGCGTACTGTGGTAGTAGTTACTGAGGCTGAGTATAAAGAATGGTTAAGAAAACAAAAGCCTTATTTTGAACCCGAAGCACCTGCAGCTGTAATACCTGTTAATGCTACTGCTCCGGCACAAGATAGTACTTCACAAGATTCAGCAATTCCAGCTAACCCTGGAAAAGATAAAATAGCAGTAGCTGGAAAGCTTAAAAAATCAACTGTCACACTTTACTCTCATAACTAACCCATAATTCCCTGACATATGTCATCTGAAACACTCGATTTAAGGGAACAGCTAGAAGAGGCGCCCTCCATTGCGCCGGCTGAACATGCCCATTCACATCATCATGGTTCTGGTCATGACGAATCGCATGATTCACATTCAGAAGAAGATGAATTACCGGAAGTAAATTTTATCCGGAAATACGTTTTCTCTACCGATCACAAAACCATTGCAAAACAATTCCTGATATCTGGAATTATCATGGCAATAGTTGGATTATTATTGTCGGTCTTATTCCGTATTCAATTGGCTTGGCCACAAGAAGACTTAGGAATTTTACGCCCAATCTTAGGAAAATGGATTAATGAATCCGGACAATTAGATCCTGAATTTTACTTGGCGATGGTTACCATGCACGGTACAATCATGGTATTTTTCGTTTTAACAGCAGGATTAAGTGGAACCTTCTCAAATTTCTTAATTCCACTTCAATTGGGAGCCAGAGACATGGCCAGTGGATTTATTAATATGTTATCCTATTGGTTCTTTTTTGCATCAGCAGTGATTATGACCTATTCTTTATTTTTAGAAACGGGTCCTGCTGGTGGTGGTTGGGTAATTTATCCTCCCTTATCGGCATTACCTCAGGCGATTTCAGGATCTGGTATGGGAATGACCCTATGGTTAATTTCTATGGCTTTATTTATTGTGTCCTCTTTATTAGGAGCCATTAATTATATCTCCACCGTATTAAATCTGAGAACCAAAGGGATGTCAATGACAAGAATGCCATTGACCATTTGGGCATTTTTTGTAACCGCTATTATTGGAACCCTTTCATTTCCGGTTTTATTTTCTGCAGCCTTATTATTAATCTTTGATAGAAGTTTCGGAACCAGTTTTTATTTATCGGATATTTATATTGCAGGAAAAGCTTTAGAAAATCATGGCGGTTCACCAATATTATTCCAACATTTATTTTGGTTCTTAGGTCACCCTGAAGTGTATATTGTATTATTACCTGCATTAGGGATGACTTCAGAAATTATTTCTACCAATGCTCGTAAACCCATATTTGGATACAGAGCAATGATTGGAAGTATTTTAGGAATTGCCTTTTTATCTTTTATCGTATGGGCGCACCATATGTTTGTTACCGGGATGAATCCATTCTTAGGAACAGTGTTTATGTTGTTGACCTTAATTATTGCAGTTCCATCCGCAGTTAAAACATTTAATTATTTGGCAACCTTATGGGGCGGAAATATCCGGTTTACAACTGCCATGTTATTTTCTATCGGATTAGTATCTTTATTTATTACCGGTGGAGTAACGGGAATATTCTTAGGAAATGCAGCTTTAGATATTCCTTTACATGATACGTATTTTGTGACTGCACATTTTCACTTAGTAATGGGATCTGCTTCTGCCTTTGGATTTTTTGCTGGAGTATATCATTGGTTCCCGAAAATGTTTGGTAAAATGATGAACGACCGTTTAGGATATTTACATTTTTGGTTAACCTTTATTTCTGTATATCTAGTATTTTTCCCAATGCACTTTATGGGAATGGCAGGTATACCTCGGAGATATTATGCAGCTTCTACTTTTGATTTTACACAAGGATTTACCAACATGAATATTTTTATTACGCTTTCAGCGATATTAGGTTTTTCAGGTCAATTGGTATTTTTATATAATTTCTTTGGAAGTATTTTCAAAGGGAAAAAAGCACCTTTAAATCCATGGAACTCTAATACTTTGGAATGGACTACTCCTCATAATCCTCAGCATGGAAATTGGGAAGGTCAAATTCCTGCGGTTTATAGATGGCCTTACGATTATAGCAAACCCGGAGTGAATAATGATTATTTACCTCAACATATTCCGGATGGTGCCATACAAGATTGGGATCATAACCCGGCAAATGCTTCCTTATTATATGATGAAAATGGAAATCGGGTAGCAGATACTCCCGCTGCTCATCATTGATTCAGCGTACCGGTTTAGTGAATCCGGAAATTAATCAATCATTTAAAACAGGGCTATTCCGCAAATTTGGGATAGCCACTGTTTTATCTGTCTATTTTTTAATTTTAGTTGGAGGGATTGTGAGAAGCAGTGGTTCCGGGATGGGATGTCCGGATTGGCCTAAATGTTTTGGTCAATGGATTCCACCCACCGATGTAAATGAATTACCCGCAGATTATCAATCCCGGTTTAGTACAGAAAGAATACAAGTAAGTGAATTTTCAGCTTTCCATACCTGGACAGAATATTTAAATCGGCTATTAGGCGTGATAATCGGAATATTAATATTTATTACCCTGATATTATCTTTCCCCTTACGGAAATATAGAAGCGGTATTTTTTATTTTTCCTTAGCCGGATTCTTATTGGTGGGTTTTCAAGGATGGTTAGGAGCACAAGTAGTAGCCACGGATTTATCTCCCGCAATAATTACTTTACATATGTTATTAGCCTTGGTAATAACAGGTTGTTTAGTGGCTGGGGTTAGTCTGGCTGGTGGCATTTATGGATTATCTCCAATCGCTCCTGATCATAAATATCAAATATGGTGGAAAGCCTGTATGACTTTATCTTTAGTGCAAATTGTTTTAGGTACTCAGGTTAGAGAAAATATTGATAACATTGCCATTGAATTAGGAGAAGCTCGTCGTGGGGAATGGATTAATTATTTATCTATCCCCTTTTATATTCATCGAAGCTTATCTATATTATTTATTATTTGTGCTGTTCAATTATTTCGCAGTATCAATAAAACAGAAATATTTAAAGGGTTTAAGGATCTTCCCAAAATTCAATTGTTATTAATATTAATTTCGGTTGCAATCGGAATGATTTTAAGTTATGGGGGTATGCCTGCGTTTGCTCAACCCTTACATTTATTAGGTGGCAGTATATTAAGCGGAATATTAATATACATTGGAATATTAATTTATGTTCGGCCTAAATCCGATTATTCACTGGAGGAGGTAAAATGAATACGAATGCTACCCTAACCTTACCCCTCTTTCAGAAATTAATTTCCCGAGGGAAAGAATATGCTCAATTAAGTAAACCGACCTTATCGGGCTTAGTTATATTTTCTTCTGTCACGGGATATTTAACTGCTGCAAGATGGCCCTATTCCTGGTTAACTATTTTCTGGTTATCGCTGGGTGGATTTGCAATTACAGCTGCATCAAATACTTTAAATCAAATATTGGAAAGGGAATTAGATCCCTTAATGTACCGTACGCGCAACAGACCTTTAGCGGCAGGACGTATCCCAGTTCAAGAGGCGTGGATATTTGCCATAATCGTAGGAATTGGTGGATTGGCAATATTAGGAATAACCCAAAATTTTCAAGCGTTTTTATTAGGCTTAGTTGCCTTATTATTATATGCATTTGTATATACTCCTTTAAAAAGAATTTCTTCTTTTGGAGTGGTAATCGGTGCGATTCCCGGAGCAGTTCCACCCCTATTGGGATATATTGCCTTTACAGATCATATTGGTCCTCAAGCCTGGATTTTATTTGCACTACAATTTGCTTGGCAGTTTCCGCATTTTTGGGCTATCGCTTGGATTTTACATGAAGATTATTGTCGTGCAGGATTTAAAATGTTGCCTTATGCAGGAGGTAAAAATTCCCGAAATGCTAGCACGATATTGATTTATACATTAATCTTAATTCCATTATCGTTATTACCCTATCAATATCATTTGGTAGGAATTCCTGGATTTATTTTAATTTCTTTATCCGGAATTATGATGAGTATATGTGCGTTTTACTTATTCCGGGAGGAAAGTGATAAAGCTGCAAAAAGATTAATGTTTGCTTCCTTTATTTATTTACCGGTAGTTCAATTAGCACTGGTTTTTGATAAATTTTAAGTTATGCAACAAGAGATAAAAATAGAAGAACCCGATTTTAGGATACATCCTAAAAAAGTGGTGTTGTGGGTTTCGATGGTAAGCATCGTTATGATTTTCGCTGCCTTAAGTTCCGCATTAATGGTTAGACAAGGAGAAGGGAATTGGAATTATTTCAAAATGCCTCCTATGTTTTGGATTACTTCAGGACTTATCCTATTAAGTTCTGTAACCATGCAGTGGAGTTTAGTTTCCTTAAAGCGAGAATCTTTTCCCAATTTAGTTACGGGACTGTGGATAACCGCCTTATTAGGTGTAGCATTTTTAGCCGGTCAATTTATGGGTTGGATGGAATTGGTAAATATGGGGGTATTTTTTCGGGATAATCCTTCTAATTCGTTTTTATATATCCTTACCGGATTACATGGATTGCATTTAATTGGGGGATTAATCGCTGTAATTTGGGTGTTGGTAAAGGCGATATTGTTTAGGTATCGGGCGAATAAAATGTTAGGGGTAGAACTGTGTGCAACCTATTGGCATTTTATGGGGGCTTTGTGGATTTACCTTTTTTTGTTTCTTTTGTATCATTATTCATAACTGATTATACCTGATAAATATGTCATCAGAATCACTTGTTACCGGAATTCAGAATCATGCCTGGGCAGGCGGAAGAGAACCCATGAAAGCCAGCTACGGCAAGTTAATGATGTGGTTCTTCTTAGTATCGGATGCGTTTACCTTTTCGGGTTTATTGATCGTTTACGGTGCTTTACGTTTTTCAAATCCCTATTGGCCTGATCCAGATCAAGTATTTGCTTCCTTCCCTGCGATGGGGCATATGCACTTACCGCTAATGTTTGTGTCGCTCATGACCTTTATTTTGATTATGAGCTCGGTAACCATGGTATTAGCAGTAGAGGCTGGTTCCAGAATGGATAAAGCAGCAGTAGAAAAATGGATGCTTTGGACCATATTAGGAGGCGCAACCTTTTTGGCCTGCCAAGCTTGGGAATGGACACACTTAATTGAAGATGGAACTACGATCTGGGGAAATCTTTGGGGACCAGCTTCTGAAAGCGGAGAAAGAACTCCAGGTCCGGTTAATTTTGGCCAATTGTTTTTCTTTATTACTGGATTCCATGGTACACACGTACTTTCTGGGGTGGTAATTAATTTTATCATCTATACTCGGGTTAGAGATGGAGTAATGGAAAGAACAGGTCATTATGAAATGGTTGAAAAAGTTGGACTATACTGGCACTTTGTAGATTTAGTTTGGGTGTTTGTTTTTACCTTCTTTTACTTAGTATAACTTTTTGATTTAATTACGATGGAACATACAATAACTCCCGGAACTGACGCAAAACCCAATACCAAATGGATTTGGAAGGTGTTTTGGATATTACTCGTGGTAACTACCGTTGAAGTTACTTTGGCCTACACCTGGCCAGAAAGCTTATCGGTTACTTTATTAAATGTGATTTTTATTTCCTTAACAATATTAAAAGCATTTTATATTGTTGCTGAATTTATGCACTTAGGGCATGAAACCAAATCCTTAATCTGGTCGATATTAATTCCTATTGTATTTATCTTATGGTTTGTATTAGCTATGTTAACCGAAGGTAATTGGTGGTTATTTGCAAGAGAACATTTTATTGGATAAGGTGTCAGACAAAAAAACAACACTCATATTATTTGTAACCCTAATACTACCAGTGTTGGGGTTACTTTTTTATTATAGTTCCTGCTCTACTCAATATAAACGGTTGGACATATTTGGACCTAAAGAATTAAGTTCAACGGGAGATACAATTTATCATACCATTGAACCTTTCAAATTTATTTCCCAAACCGGAGATACTATTACCGAGTCCATCACCAAAGGGAAAATATATATTGCTGATTATTTTTTTACTACTTGTAAAACCATTTGTCCTTTGATGTCAAAACATTTAGAAAAGGTGCAAAAGGAATTTGAAAAAGATGATCAGGTAATTATCTTATCTCATACGGTAGACCCTGAAACGGATAGTGTTCCAGTGTTAGCTCAATATGCCAAAGACCATCATGCACAAGCAGGTAAATGGTATTTTCTTACTGGGGATAAACCTGAATTATATGCACTTGCTAGAAATAGTTATTTTTTATCGGCATTAACCGGAGATGGAGGACCAGAGGATTTTATTCATTCTGAAAAATTAGTGTTGGTAGATAAAGACAAAAGGATTCGAGGATTTTATGATGGCACCGACACTAAAGATGTGAAACGATTAATTGATGAAATTGAAGTCCTTAAAATTGAATACGGTGATAGAAAATAGGATTCAAAATTTCAATTTTAAAGAACTTAACTGTCAACATAAATCGTTAATAAGGAATGAAAGATAAAACCCTGAATTTACTGATCATTATTATTTCAGTAGCGATTCCCTTAGTGGTATTAATTTTATTTTATGTTTCCCCACCGGATATTAAATTAAATTTTAATATTCATCTTTTACCCCCCTTTCATGCCGCTTTAAATTTCACAACGGCGGTTTTATTAATTGCGGGTTATATTTTTATACGGCAAAAGAAAATTGAATATCATCGTTATTCCATGATGGGTGCATTTATGCTTTCCGCAATATTTTTGATTTCCTATGTAACGTATCATATGTTTACAGAGCCTACAAGGTTTGGAGGTGAGGGGATTATTCGAAGTATTTATTATTTTGTATTGTTGTCGCATATATTACTTGCAGTTGCAATTGTTCCTCTGGTTTTGATTACTTTATCCAGAGCCTGGCAAGAAAAATATGCTTTACATAAAAGGATAGCTAAATATACGCTACCCATTTGGCTATATGTTGCCGTAACAGGTGTTTTGGTTTATATAATGATATCCCCTTATTATGTTTAAAATTGCAGCACTTCGAATTTTATTGGGCATTCATTTGGTATTGGGTGTATCCATAATTCAATTGCCAGCACAATGTCCTATGTGCAAAGCCTCTGTTGAAGCCAATCTGGCAAATGGAGGAAAAAAAGGAGCCGGATTAAATAAAGGAATTCTTTTTTTATTGGTGATGCCTTATTTGGCTGCCAGCGTTATTGGCTATCGTTATTATCAGCAATATAGGAAACGTAAAAAATATTTAAGTCAACAAAACCTTTCATGAGTAAACCTACCCCAATACCTTCTGTATTTACAGCCATGGTGAAATGTCATTGCCCTAAATGTAGAAATGGGAAAATGTTTTCTTATTCCCCCTATAATCTATCTCAATTCGGAAATATGAATTCGCATTGTACCCACTGTGGATTTAAATTTGAAATAGAACCCGGATTTTATTGGGGTTCCATGTATATATCGTATGCTTTATCGGTAGGTGTTTCCGTAATTGTTTCTATTCTTTTATGGCAATTTGCCGGTAATCCTTCTATATGGACCTATGGAGGAATTATTGGTCTATTGATTTCCGGAGGAAGCCCGCTAATGTTCCGGTATAGCCGAGTATTAATGTTATATTTATTTGGATCTGTTGATTTTGATCCTAAATTATATTCCCACTAAATTCCCTGAATGGAATAAATTCTCAATTAATTAAAAATCAACTTACCTTTTTAATAGTTGATAGGGTAGAATTTAAAAAATGTTCAGTTGCGTAGTTTAAGGTAATCACTAATTTTTTCACCTTTTTCCCAGGCATTTCGAACATCGCATCAGTCATGATGGATTCTAACACTGATCTTAATCCACGTGCACCCAAACCTAATATTTCAGTTTGATTTACAATATACTCTAAGGCATTTTCCTCGAATTGTAATTTTATACCTTCGAGTTCAAATAAATAAGCATATTGTCGAATAATTGAATTTTTAGGTTCTGTAAGTATTGCCCGTAAAGCGGTATGATCTAAAGGATCCATGTAGGTAATTACAGGAAGGCGACCAATTAATTCTGGAATTAATCCGAAACGTTTTAAATCAATGGGTTGTAAATACCGTAATAAATTTCCCGATTGAATTTCTTCTTTTTCCCGGTTTCGATTAAAGCCAACGGTTTGTAAAGAGAGTCGTTTAGAGATTATTTTTTCCAATCCATCAAATGCTCCACCGCAGATAAACAATATTTGAGAGGTATCGATTTTAATTAATTGTTGATCGGGATGTTTCCTTCCCCCTTTGGGCGGAACATTGGCGATGGTTCCTTCTAATAATTTTAACAAAGCTTGCTGAACCCCTTCCCCACTCACATCTCGGGTAATAGAAGGATTATCGGCCTTTCGAGCAATTTTATCTACTTCATCAATATAGACAATCCCAGTTTCAGCCAGCGCAACATCATAATCTGCTGCTTGTAATAATCGAACTAAAATACTTTCTACATCTTCCCCGACATATCCTGCTTCTGTTAATACAGTTGCATCAGCGATACAAAATGGAACATTCAGAATTTTTGCAATGGTTTTAGCGAGTAAAGTTTTTCCGGTTCCTGTTGGGCCTGCCAGTAAAATATTGCTCTTATCTAATTCGACAATTTCTTTTTCCTTTTTCTTACTTCCTAAATTATTGGAGGATTTTGCCGATGATTTAGACTTTACATGCCAAATTCTTCTAAAATGATTATAGACGGCAACCGAAAGTATTTTTTTAGCTTCATCCTGACCAATGATATATTGATCTAAATGACTCTTAATTTCTCTTGGGGTTAATAAAAGAACACTACTATCAGCACCTGAAGATTGATCTGCCTGTTCAGCTTCAATTAATTGCCGAGCCTGAGCGACACAATTTTCGCAAATGTGTACCCCATCTATTCCTGCCAATAAAACGGAAACAGCTTCTTTACTACGTCCACAGAAAGAGCAGTGAACGTCAATATTTTTTTCACTCATTCCTATTATTTTTTCAGATCTGCGCGATTGGGTAATACTTCATCAATCAAGCCATATACTTTGGCTTCCTCTGCTTTCATCCAATAATCACGATCTGAATCAGCCCATACTTTTTCATAGGTTTGACCGGAATGTTTCGCTAGAATTTCGTACAATTCTTTTTTCAATTTTTGAATTTCTTCATGTACGATAGCGATATCCGATGCTTGACCTTGCGCACCTCCTAAAGGTTGGTGAATCATTACTCTGGAATGTTGTAAACCCGAACGTTTACCTGCAGCTCCTGCAGCCAATAAAACTGCACCCATAGATGCCGCCATACCTGTACAAATAGTGGCTACATCTGGTTTTACATAATGCATCGTATCATAAATCCCTAAACCAGCATAAACAGATCCTCCAGGAGAATTGATATATACATAAATATCCCTGGAAGCATCCGAAGATTCGAGGAATAAAAGTTGAGCATTTACAATATTGGCAACATAATCATCTATGGCATGACCCAAGAAAATAATTCTGTCCATCATTAACCGAGAAAACACATCCATCACGGCAATGTTAAGGGATCTTTCTTCAATGATATTTGGGGTAAGCCCAACAATACCGGTATTTACGGCACTAACATAATCATGCAAAGTATGGCTACTGATCCCCAGGTGCTTTACTGCATATTTGTGAAATTCGTTTGACATCATAATGAGTTCGGGTAAAGGAAAAACAATTTACTTAATTAAAATTTGAAAAGGACAACCGGATAACGATAATCTCAAAGAATATGTTTTACATTCTTTCAAAATCAGTGGCACTTATATGAACTGTTGCAGGAACAATTACAGATTTAAGAAAATCAAACAATTTTTTTTCTTGTACCTCTTCCCAAAGTTTATTCACCATTTCTTTATTGTTCAAATAATATCCCAATAAATTCTCGAGTTGCTCCTCAGGTAAATCACCCATGGAAGCACGAAGCATTTCCACCGCAGAAGCTTTTACCTCTTCCTCAGTAGCTTGTGTGTCGGGATAGGTCCGAATTAATTCATCTCTCAACAGTGCATACCTAAGCCCTTTTGCATAGGATTCATAAGCCACTTCAATTTCTTCTGTGGTTAATTTATTTTCGGGTTGTTGAGCCAACCATTTTTTCAAAAAACTATCCGGTAAATCTACCCGATTATGTTCCAATAAATTCCTTTTTAATGCAAACATTAATTGTTTATCTGCATCTTTATTAATGTACTCTTGGATACTGATTTTCAGTTTATCCTTAAATTCATTTTCATTTTCAGGAGTATTTGTTGGATACACCTGTTTAAATAAATTCTCATCAAATTCAGAAGGTTCATAATGATTTACTTTTTCAACAGAAAAAATAAATGATTTATCCTTGTATTTATCTGAATATTCATCCGGATCAACATTTAGAAGCCATCCTCTTTTTTTATCTCCAGACATAAATTTTGCTGGATTAAAGGGAAACACCTCGCCTGTTTTTTTTCCAACTAATATTTCTTTAGCGGAGGGATAATCAAACATTTCAGGGTTGAGGGTAATTTTATGTACCAATCCTTTATCTACTGGATTTCCATTTGCATCGACTTCGGTAATGGTACCAAACAAAGAATCACCAGCAGCTGATTCCTCTGGATTGGTAAGCTTTCCAAAGCGATTACGAATCATTCGGATTTCCTTTTCGAGATAGGGTTCATCCACTTCAATTTCATATTCTACAAGATCATAATTTTGTAGATTAAGCGAAACCTGAGGACTCAGACCAATTTCAAATTCAAAGGTATAAGTTAAGGGAGTGTCAAGATCAAAGTCTAGATCAGCTTTTGGAACCGGGATAGGATACCCCAATATTTTTACTTGTTCGCGTTGAAGATATTGATCCAGTTCTTCTTGCAGGGTTTTATTTAATTCATCTAAGATTGCGCCTTTACCATAGAGTTTTTTGATTAAACTCATCGGCACTTTTCCTTCTCTGAACCCTGACATTTTTGCTTTACGGGCATAACTTTTCAAAGTTTTATCTACTCTTTCCGCATAATCATCGGGATGAATTTCGAGGGTTAACAATGCTTCCAGAGAGGAGGTGGCTTGTTGCGTGATGTTCAAGGGATACGGGCAATTAAGGTTATAAAAATCAATTCGGGCATATCACCCATTGGGATAGCGAGCTACGACATAAAGCTGCCGGGCTACCCTTCCCCGGGTAAATTGCTACCGGAGTAGTACGGATGGAGGGACTCGAACCCCCACGCCTTTCGGCACCAGATCCTAAGTCTGGCGCGGCTACCAATTACGCCACATCCGCAAAAACGTACAAAGATAATAAGTTCGCAGGCATTTGAGACAATAAATTTATAATTACGTTAATCAAATAATGTAAATAACTGTTTGTTAAATATTTCTGTAATCTGTCTTATCTTGCCGAAATCATGGTTCAACTCACCACAGCTCAATTACAAATCGAGCGCAAAGAAATTCTGGCTGCCTATAGAGGTCTGATTAAGTCTTGTCAAGATCATACTTCGCCTGAAGACCGAAAATTAATTCGTAAAGCCTTCGAATACAGCCAAGAAATGCATAAGGATGCGCGCAGAAAATCAGGGGAGCCCTATATTTTCCATCCTATTGCCGTTGCTAAAATTGTTACCCGAGAAATTGGTTTGGGAACTACTTCTATCATTTGCGCTCTACTTCATGATGTTGTAGAAGATACTTTTGCCGAAGTAGAAGATATTCGAAGAGAATTTGGAAATACCGTAGCCGAAATAATTGAAGGGCTAACCAAAATTTCAGGGGTCTTTGATCATAAAAGTTCTCAACAAGCAGAGAACTTTAGAAAAATGCTATTAACGCTTTCCGATGACATTCGGGTAGTATTAATTAAACTCGCCGACCGTTTGCATAACATGCGAACTTTAGAGCATATGAAAAAAGAGAAGCAATTAAAAATAGCTTCCGAAACGCATTATTTATATGCTCCCCTAGCCCATCGTTTAGGATTATATAATATTAAAACAGAATTAGAAGATTTATCCTTAAAATATACAGATCCTAAAGTATTTAAAGAAATAACCCAAAAATTGGCACGATATAAAGATGATAGCAAAAGTTATATTTCGAATTTTATTAAAATCATTAAAGAACCGTTGCAAGCTACTGACCTAAACTTTGAAATAAAAGGAAGATTTAAATCTGTTTCCTCCATTTATAAAAAAATGAATAAACAAGATATTCCGTTTGAACAAATTTATGATTTGTTTGCCATACGGATTATTTTAAATTCTACCCCAGAAAATGAAAAAGCGGATTGTTGGAGAACTTATTCTTTAATCACTGAAAAATACAAACCCAATATGGAAAGGATGCGAGATTGGATTACCATTCCTAAAACCAATGGATATGAATCTTTGCATATTACGGTTATGGGTCCAAAAGGAAGATGGGTAGAAGTTCAAATCCGTACTCAAAGAATGGATGATCAAGCGGAAAAAGGATATGCAGCACATTGGAAATATAAAGATGGAAAAGAATTTAATGATAAAGCCTTTGAAGTTTGGTTGGGAAGAATTCATGAATTATTAGAAAATCCTCAATTATCGGCATTAGAATTTGTAGATGAATTTAAATCTAATTTATTTTCAGATGAGGTATATGTATTTACGCCTAAAGGAGATTTAAAAAATTTACCAATTAAATCTACGGTTTTAGATTTTGCCTATGAAATTCATACCCGTGTAGGAAATTCTTGTATTGGCGCTAAAATAAATGGAAAATTAGTCCCTTTAAGTTATGAATTAAAAAATGGAGATCAGATCGAAATAATAACCTCCAGAAAAGAAGAGGTTAAAGAGGAATGGGTAAATTTTGCCCAAACTTCTAAAGCCTTAAATAAAATCAAAGATGCCTTACGAGAGCAGAAAAAAATAATTGCTACCAAAGGAAAAGCTTTATTTGATTGGAAAGCCACGTCATTAGGCATTCATGAGGATCATGAATTTATGAATGTGATATTATCCTATTTTAAAATTCGCAATGTATTTGAATTTTATTATCAATTAGGGGCTCACCGATTGGATATTAAAAAAATACAAGATCTTATTCAATTGAGGAAAGATCAAATAGAAAATAAAACCAAATCGCCCATTAAAGAAGGTACTCGCACAGTTATTGATCCGAAATCATTCGAGGCATTTATTCGGAAAGAACGAGGGGTAGATACGGATATGTTATTAATTGGGGAGGATATGGAAAGGATTGATTATCATTTTGCCCCTTGTTGTCAACCCATTCCGGGGGATGAAATTGTAGGTTTTATTATGCCGAAGAAGGGAATAGAAATTCATCAAACCCATTGCAAGGAAGCTGAAAAGCTTATGTCGCATTTTGGTCCTAGCATTGTTAAAACTAAATGGACGGAAGATGCTAATATTACCTTCCTTGCCGGAATTAAAATAATTGGGGAAGATCGGATTGGGATGATGAATAATTTAATTAAGGTTATTTCTGGAATGATGAAAATAAATATTAGAAGTATTACCATTGATACAGAAGATGGTATATATGAAGGAGTTTTTAAAGTTTTCGTTCACCATACCGATCAGTTAAATAAATTAATTGATTTGTTAAAAAAGGTTAGTGGTGTATTTTCTGTTACTCGGGTTTAATTATTTCGTATTTATCGTTTTGTGTATAAATAATAAATAAAATCGAGAAAAATTTACTCCAAGGAATAAATAATTAATCCTGTTTTTAATTTTGGTTCTACCCAAGTAGATTTAGGGGGCATAATTGCACCTGAATCTGCTATTCGTTTAAGTTCATCCATTTGCACAGGAAATAATCCAAATGCTGCTGAATATTTCCCTGAATTAACTTGATTTTCTAATTCGTGGATTTCTGAATTTCCAGCAATAAATCCAATTCTTGTATCGGTTTTTAAATCTGAAATTCCTAAAATCGGATTTAAAATATAATACGTTAATAAATAAGCATCCAATGCATGTACAGGATCACCTTCTTGTACTCTCTCAGGTTTTAAGGTTAATAAATACCATTTCGTATCTACATATAAAGTAAAGGAATGGCGAGCAGTAGGCTGAGCATCTGCTGCAGATATAGAATCTACCGTAAAATCGTTGGATAGAGCAGCTAAAAATTGTTCAGGGGTTAATCCATTTAAATCGGTAGTTACCCGATGATAGGGTAAAATATTTAATTGAGATTCTGGAAAAAAAATTCCTAAATAAAAATTCCAGGGCTCCTCTCCGGTATAATTAGGATTTTGTATTCTTTTAGATTCCCCCAGCAATGCAGATGAGGCTGAACGATGGTGACCATCTGCAATATAAATAGCGGATAATTCTGAAAAATAATTTGTTAATATTTTAATTTCATTTTCCGAATTCACCATCCAAATTTCATGATGTAAATTACCTTGGGTAACAAAATCATAAATAGGCTTTTGTTGAATTTGGGTAGTCACCCAATGATTAACATCAGAATGATCGGGATAGGCAAATAAAACAGGTTCTGCGTTGTAGCCACATACTTCCAAATAGGCACGTAATTTTTCTTCTCTATCGGTAAGTGTAGCTTCATGTACTTTAATAACTCCATTTCGATAATCATCAATACTGGTACAGGCCATTATTCCGACATAGGAATGGTTATCTGATTGCTGACGATAAATATAATAAGCAGGTTTATTATCCCGCAAGAGACGTTGCTCTTGTAAATAGGAATGATATCGTTGTTTAGTTTTTAATAATCGTTCTGGGGATCCAGGTTCAGTAATAATTTTATCCAGGAAATCTGGAAATAAAATTTGAAGAAAAGAATCCGGATTGTTAGATAATTCCTCTTGAATGGCTTGCGCAGATAAGCGATCGGGAGAAGGGCTTACCATACGAGCAACCTTATCCATAGCAGGACGGATACCAGCAAAAGGACGAATCCGAGCCATTAGGAATGGGATAGATGCGGAGTCAACACCTCTAATAATTTGGCGGCAAGCTCATGACCAATACGCATTTGGGCTTCTTCCGTAGCAGCACCAATATGTGGCGTTAAAGAAATTTTGGGATGAGATAATAAACGGGCATCGGGTTTCGGTTCATTGACAAATACATCAAGTCCCGCTTGTGCAATAATCCCCTCATTTAATCCCTGTAATAATGCTTCTTCATTAATTACTCCACCTCTTGCCGTATTAATTAGAATTACTCCTTTTTTCATTTTTGCAATTTCAGGAGAATCAATAATACAACCCCCTGGAACATGAAAAGTAATTACATCTGCCTGAGGTAATACTTCTGATAAAGAAAATGTTTTTAAGGAAATAATTACAGGAGATTTAGTTCCAATAATATCTAAGGTTAAATTTAATTCTGAAATATTCTCATCTACAGGTAGAATTTCCATACCCAACCCCAACCCTATTTTTGCTACCGCTTGACCAATTCTTCCAAAACCTACGATACCTAATTTTTTTCCTTTTAATTCTGTACCTGCACTAAATTGTTTTTTTAGGGCAGCAAACTCGGTATTACCACGGGTTGGCATTTCACGATTTGACAAAGGCAAAAATCTTACTGCTCCAGTTAGATGTGCAAATACTAATTCAGCCACAGATTGAGAAGAAGCGGCAGGGGTATAAATCACATGTAATCCTTTGGCAATGGCATATTGCACATCAATATTATCCATCCCTACACCACCTCTTGCAATTACTTTAAGACTAGGGCATTTATCAATTAAATCCTGACGTACTTGTGTAGCACTTCGTACTGTGAGGGCGATAATATTTTCCTTTTGGATAAATTCCACCAAATCCTCTTGGGGTATTTTTTGGGTTAAAACGGTAATACCTGCAGCAGTTAAAGATTGTTCTGCAGAAGCATCAATTCCATCGTTGGCTAATAATTTAATCACAAGAAAAATAATTAATTAAAAGAGACCTAATTAAAAAAGAAAACTATTAAAATTAAATATCATCCGAATTTTTGTTCGAAGGATTTCATCACTTCCACCAATGTTTTGACTGCGTCTAATGGCAATGCATTATACATTGAGGCTCTATACCCTCCCACATCTCTATGACCTGTAATTCCGCTAATACCCGCATCCTTCCAAAGGGCATTAAATTCATTTTCAAGTTCAGGTTTGGTCAATAAAAAGCAGGCATTCATATCAGAACGGTCTTCGGCTTTAGGTACAGTTGCCACAAACATAGGGTTTCTGTCAATTTCAGCGTATAAACATTCTGATTTTTCTTTATTACGTTGCGCCATCCAAGGTAATCCCCCATTATCTCTTAACCAACGCATGGTTAATAAACAAACATACACCGGAAATACGGGAGGAGTATTATACATGGAACCTCCTTTTATATGGACTTTATAATCCAACATTGCCAACATTTTACGACCCGTTTTTCCGAGGATATCTTCTCTTACTGCCACTAAGGTTGCTCCTGCAGGACCCATATTTTTTTGAGCACCGGCATAAATTAATGAAAATTGATTTCCATCAATTGGGCGACTAAAAATATCGGACGACATATCTACTACAATGGGAACCTCTGATTTAGGGAAGGACTTCATTTGGGTTCCAAAGATGGTATTATTAGAGGTAAGATGAAGATAATCTGCATCTGTTGGAATTTCGTATCCTCTAGGAATGTAACTAAATTTATTATCTTCTGAAGAAGCAATCACCTTAACATTTCCCAATACTTGTGCTTCTTTAATTGCTTTAGTAGCCCAAACGCCGGTATTTACATAAGCGGCAAATCCATCATTCGTTAAAAGATTATAAGGAACCATCGCAAATTGAAGCGAGGCCCCCCCCCCTAGATAGAGCACTTTCCAGCCTGCAGATAGCCCCAATAATTGAGCAGCCAATTCACGGGCTTCCTCCATTACCGCCTCGAAGTTTTTACTCCGATGGGAAATCTCTAATAAAGAAAGAGAAAGGTCGTCAAAATTGATACAAGCGGAGGCTGCTTGTTGTAAGACTTCAGTGGGGAGAATTCCCGGACCGGCGCTAAAATTATAGACTTTAGAACTCATATAATTCAAAATTACACATTAAATTTATTCCTACTAACCGAATTAATCACATTATTTCGGCAACAAAATGTAGATAATATTAAGCCTCAAGTGCGATACTCGGTTTGCATTATTTCCAGTATTTTCATGGCTGCGGGACATACGGCGGTATTCGCCAATACCACATTTAACCGCGGAAGCATGGGCTTACGTCGGGTATGTGGAAAATTCCTACAATCCTCGGGACGATCTTCATAAATAGAACAATAATTATCCTCCCCTAAAAAGGGACATGGGGTTGATTTTAATACTTTATCCCCATCGGAATCGGTAAACAACCAGGCATGGGTAAAATCACCTGGTTTCATTTTTAATCGTTTTGCAGCACGTTCCACATCCTTCTCAGAAAAAACAGGTGTTCCTACTTGGCAACAATTCCCACATTGTAAACAATCCGTTTTTTCAAATACATTATCATGGGTATACATAAAGGCATTATCTAATTCTTTGCCTTTTAATTTCCGAAGATTTTTAAATAATTCCTGAAAAGAATTTAATTTAAGTTTTGCTTTATCTGCAAGTGCTTTACGATCTATATCGTTCATGGTTTTCGAACAAAAAAAACAAATCCACCTGATTTAAATACTTCGTTAAATAAAGGATATTTATCTTGAAAATCTTCCTTTATTCTGTCTTTTCGAACCACCATCCAAATCGGTCGGTCAATATTTCCTTGCAAACAAGTATTTATATCTTGAAGATTTATATTATCAGGAGGTTGAACAGCTCCATAAAAATAATGCGCATAGGATTTAAATCCTTCAGTAATTAATAATACTCGTTTTCCTTGCATACTTTTATAAAATCGAATGGCTGGTTCTTGGGTAATTTCCGCAATTCTAGGGGCTAAAAACATTCCTAAAGAGAGTAAAAATAAACTGGTGATTGCAGCTTGTGAATATAGCCAAGGCTTTATATTAATTGTAGATTTAAATAACAGTAGATAAATTCCGCCCAAGGTAAGACAAAGGCCGGGAATAGCCTCGAATCCAGTCCAATATACAGGTCCATTTAATCCTGCAATTAAAAATTTATCCTGAATACCCGTGTATTTTAAATAGGGTAATCCTATTCCGGCAATTAAAATTAATATCCCAATACTCAACATCCAATAAGGTATAATTTTACGAATTAGGAAATTAGCATATATTTCTTTCCAACGATCTCTTAAATATATACCCGTAATTATTCCACCAGGAATCCAACATAGGCTTGAATAATGCACAATCTTGGTTTTACTAATACTAAAAACAATTAATACTACCCAAAATAGTATTTTCATTAATAGACTGAAATTTCTTTTTTTATAATCTACGGGAACATATCTAAAAGAATTAAAAAATAAAAAACTCATAGGAAAACAGCCGAGTGCAATTACTACAAAATGATAATAAAAAGGTTGTTCATGACCTGCAACCGGTTGGGTAAATAATTCAATTTGATATTGAATAAAAGAAAATAAAAAATCAGTTCCATATAGGTAGGTTAAGGTTCCTAACCATCCCGATAAAATAAGAAATAAAGAAAAACTATAGCCCAACCAAAATTTTAGATTTGGCCATTTTTTCCGCATTATAAAATAAATTATTAAAGAGAGTCCAATCATTAATAATGCTACTGGACCTTTGGTTAATACCGCTAATCCTGAAAATACGCCAGAACCTAAAAAATACATTAGTGATTTAGAATTTCCATCTTCATTTCCAGCCAAAAAACAAAGGAGGGCTGCAATAATCCAGAAATTAAACCAGGGGTCAATGATTCCGGTTCTAAAATAAAAATTAGGGAGCCAAGCAGCAAGATATAAGGCTACCATAATTTTACCGGTTAATTCATCCTGTAAATATTTCCCCAAAACATATAACATGTATAAAGTAGCAAAAGCGGCAAAAACATTGGGAATTCGTGCTGCCCATTCATTTACTCCCAGAGTATACATCGCAAAAGCCTGCATCCAAAAAAACAAAGGAGGCTTTTCATAAAATGGCAAATAATTAATAGTTACTTGTAAGAAATTTTTAGTCAAGAGCATTTCTCTTGCTGATTCCGCAAAATTAATTTCATCCCAATCAAATAAACTTATGCTTCCTAAAAAAGGAATAAACAGAACACTACATAAGATTAGGATAATAATCCATCCTGGAAAATTTCGCATAAGGCAAAGATAAGTAACGCAATGGAGAGTGAAAGTATACTTATAAATGTTAATGCAATTATTCAAGTTGATTTACCATTTACTGGCTTTATTTTGATTTCTTAAATTTGAATACCTTTCCTCTGTTGTCTAACAAATTTTTATGATACCCCTACCCCTCTCTTATTATGAAACACGGGATGTTGTTGGACTTGCGAGAGATTTAATAGGCAAATTATTAGTAACTCAATTTGAGGGAAAATTAACGATTGGAAGAATTATAGAAACAGAGGCCTATCAGGCACCTGAAGATCAAGCCTCTCATGCTTTTCAAAATAAACGCACGGTAAGAAATGCTCCCATGTATGAATCTGGGGGAATTGCTTATGTGTATTTATGTTATGGAATTCATCATTTATTCAACATCGTTACGGGACCAGAAGGAATACCCCATGCTATCTTAATTCGAGGGATACTTCCGGTAGAAGGGGAAAACGAAATGTTACTTCGAAGAGGTAAATCAAATCCTTCCAAATCATTGGGGATTGGGCCCGGGTCTATGAGTCAAGCAATGGGAATTACTACTTTACAGAACAAGGTTCCGTTATTGGATACTAATTTATTTTTATCAGACGATGGAAAGCATTATTCTGAAAGCGAAATTAGATCTGCGCCAAGAGTCGGAATACCGTATGCTGGGGATTGGATGCATAAACCATGGCGATTTTTAGGTCCTGAACATCCGGAAAAAATCAAAAAATAATTTGCTAACGAACGTTAGGTAGTTTATCTTTGACCTAAATTATAGTAACGCATAATTTGTGGAAGCGATAAAAAGTACCCGTAAAATCGAAATGGTTCAATTGGCTGCCAGTCTTTTTAGAAAGAAGGGGTACTTTGCTACGAGCATGCGGGATCTTGCCAATCATTTAGGCATTGAGGCTGCTAGTTTATATTCCCACATCCGAAATAAAGAAGAGTTATTAGAAAATATTTGTTTTAGGTTAGGTGCAGAATTATTAGAATCCTTAGATAGGATTGAATCTGGCTCCCTTACCTATTCTCAACAATTGGAGTTTGCCATTCAATCGCATTTAGCCGTAATTACTCGGTCACCAGATGAAGCACAGGTTTTTTTGTTAGAATACAAACATTTAACCGAACCCAGATTAAGTGCATTTATTAAAATGCGTAAAGAATATGAATTAAGATTTCGGATTATTTTAAGACAAGGAATGCAACAAGGGGAATTTCGCAGGGCAGATGAAAAAATGGTAACCTTAACTTTATTATCTGCACTTAATTCTACACCGACTTGGTTTCGTTCAGATAAGGGTATGAATGCAGAGCAGGTTTCAGCAGTTTTAACCGATTTATTAATTCAAGGATTAGCGAGTCCAGCTACCCCAGTATTTTCAACCATTAACCCATCACTTTAATAAACAATTATATTATGTACGGA
>RFSG01000001.1 GCA_009924095.1 Sphingobacteriia bacterium | reverse complement strand
GATGTTGACGGCGTCGTCGTCATTATTGTTATTGACCGTATTTATTTCCTTCTCTGGTTCGACAGTCTGTTTCGGCTTACGAATAAGTTTTGGCATTTGTAATAACAATAATGTGTTGAATTTACCCTCCTTGTTATATATCAGGGTAAGCTATATTCTATTTTCAATTTATTTTTTCCAGATGCATAAACAGAATCAGAAATAATTCGAGCATCACGATATCCCTGGCTTTGGTAAAATGTTATTAATTTATCTTTATCTTCAGTAAAAGAACCGCGAATAAATTTTGATCTTTTAAATAATCTAAAAAATCTTTTTTGTTTCGTTTCTTTAAATTTTTTGCGCAATTGTTTATCTGAAAAATCTTTGTTGCCTACAATATCAATTTTTCGAATTTTAGTGCGTGCGCCTTTTTTAACATCTAATTGAATGGTGACTTCATTTCGATTATTTAAGGAGGAACGAATATCTACGTTAGCGTTATAAAATCCTTTTTCTTGATAAAAGTTTTTAATAATTCGAGACGCTCCCATTTTTTTGGGTTCAGTAAAAATAGTGCCGCGGATAAAGTTAATTTTTTCACGTAAGTCATCGGCTTGGCTTTTATTTACACCAGAAAAAGCAAATTTTTCAATTCTAGGTCGTTCGGTAACACGAATCAGGAGAAATACAGTATTCCCGACGATGTTTTCTACTTCTACTTCAATATTAGAATATAGTCCTTGTTTCCAAAGTTTTTTAATTGCATCCGCTATTTCCGGGCCGGGAACAGATATTGTTTTTCCAATGGTTAAACCTGATAAGGCGATTAAAGTATTTTTATCGGTTGTTCCTGAGGATTCAACATTTATTCCTGAGAGGACATATTCCTTAGGTTTATCATAATCAGGTTTAACAGACTGAGCTTCTGAAAATAGAGGTGAACAGCAAATAAAAAGTAAAATTAAAATCTTAAGACGGATCATGCAGGATTAATCTGTTCACTTGTTTTACCAAAACGTCGTTCGCGTTTCTGATAGTCTTGAATAGCTAAATAAAGATCATTTCTTCGAAAATCAGGCCATAATTTTTGAGTGATGTGTATTTCAGCATAAGCGATTTCCCAAAGCAAAAAGTTGCTTACCCTAAATTCACCGCTAGTACGAATCATTAATTCTGGATCAGGTAAGAACTTAGTGCTTAAACAATCAGAGAATATTTTTTCTGTTAAATCATTTGGTGAAATCAACCCCTTAATAGCATCTTCCATAAGTTTGCGAGTAGCCGCTAAGATATCCCATCTTCCCCCATAGGATAAGGCTAGGTTTAAGACCATCCCTGTGTTATCTTGTGTTATGGACATCGCCTCTTGCAATTGGTCTTGGCAACCCGATGGTAGCTCGGAAATATTTCCAATAGCCTTAAGTTGAACGTTGTTTTTTTGAAGTGTCGGAGTTTCTTTTCGTATGGTCATTACCAACAACTCCATCAAAGCATTTACTTCAAACTTGGGTCTTTTCCAGTTTTCTGTAGAAAAAGCGTAAAGGGTGAGATATTTTATTCCTGATGCTACAGCTCCTTCGGTCGTGTCTCTAACGGCTTCAATAGCGGATTGATGTCCAAATATTCTGGAGTTTCCTTTCATTTTCGCCCAACGACCGTTGCCATCCATAATTATGGCTACATGTTGGGGAATATTTTTGGGGTTCAGGGTATGCAGTAAATCTGACATTTCAGATCAATAAAAAAAGCGTATTAGTACAGCCAATACGCTTTCCGAATCAAAATTAGCGAAACTTATCTTCTTCGACCGAATTTCTTAGGCCCAAATCTTGGACATTTCCGTGCATCGATTATATAATCAATGGTTAACATAGTGAAAACATACCAATCATCCTGATTAGAAAACCCCCTGATGTTTCCCGATCCAGCACCATAGCGGTGGTTAGGTATTCCTTGATTATTTAAAAGGTCATAGGATCTATCAGAAAGAATGTAAGATTTAGGATTTTGTTGTTGCATAGCTCTCAAATTAGGATACACGCTACTAACATCATCTAAATAATCGGTAAATAATTTTCTTAATCCAACTTCGAAACCAATATCCATTAAATAAGTAAACTTATAACGTATACCTACACCAAAAGGAATGTTTATTTGAGTTAAAGCATAAGGTCTTGGATACCCTTGATCAAGGAGGGGTAAAAATTGACCTTCAGTTCCTAAGGGTTGAAGTTCAACCCAAACAGATTTATTTTGGGCTTGGTCATAATATTTAGCTTTTGGATTATAGGCATAAACTCCTAATCCAGCAAAAAGGTAAGGGGTCCAAAAAGGGCGGTATTTATATCTTCTATAATTCCCAATAAAATCATACACTAAATGAACTGAAACCTCAGTTAAAGGGGAACGAAAATGAAGGTTACGGGCTTGTCGACCAGCATTATTAGAAGCGGCATCCATTGCACCTACCCAAGCTTGATAGGCACCCAGCCTAACATGTAAGTGTGGATCAAAATAATACTGAACATTTACGCCAATAGCAGGTTTTGTAAACTTGAAGAAAAAGAAGTCATCATCCAGATCTCCTAGGTAATTACTAAAACCAATTGCTGGCCCAACCGTAAAATAGGATCTTCGCCCTTGGGCATTTGCCAAGGAGGCTAATAAACACAAACAAAAAAATCCGAGAATTCTAATTGTCCAATTTAGTTTTGTCATACTACAGGCAGAAAAAGCGAGGGCAACCTATACATCTGTGAGGAGTTCAAATATACACATTGTTAATAACTTAACCAATAATCTTGTGTTTCAATTTATGGATTAAGAATTTTATATGAATCATGCGCTAGTCCTTTTTTGCTTGGGTTTTCAATGATTCTGCCTACTTCATGGTCATTTTTATAAAAAATAAAAGTAGGCAAGAATAAAATATTCTCTTGAGGTTTTTGTTTACAGGTGTCCAGTTTTCCTTGATTTAATTCGATAAAAGTTAGCTGTCTGTTTTTTATCGTTGAAAACAAAGTGACGGCCAACGGCACCCATTTTTCACTATCTGAACACCATTCCCCCCAATATATTTTAATTTTAACAAACTCTTTTTGACTTGAGAGTTTATTACCAAATTTCAACTCCTTTTTCGGGAGAATGGTTGGTATATCCCAACGGTTCTTTTCTAAAAATTGATTTAATGTTTTTTCATTACAGGGTGTTTGAGAAAAAGCAGTTAAAAAAAAGCTGAGAATAAAAAACCGGAAAAAACCCCAAAAAAATGTTTTTAGGATTGCCATATTTCCCAGGCTTTTTCTGCTTGAAGATATAACATTTCTAAACCATTTTTAATATGCGCTTGTTGTTTCTCTGCGGCAGACAAAAAAAGTGTTTTTTCGGGATTATAAATTAAATCAAATACCCAAAACTTTTCTGATAGTTTTTCATAAGGAAAATCGGGTTTGTCATCAATTAAGGGAAACATACCCACAGGGGTTGTATTAATAATTAAGGGATATTTATTTAAATCCAAAGTAAATAAATCAGAATAGGTAATTATATTTTCGACAGATTGAGGCGTTCTGGAGACCTTCAAAAAAGAGGCGTTAAAAAATTCAGAAACGACGAGAGCTACTGCACGAGAAGCCCCTCCTGTACCCAAGATTAAAGCTTTTGATTTTTTAAAATCTTTCGGAAGAAAACGCTGAAGAGAAAGATGAAATCCATAAATATCAGTATTATAACCAATGGTTTTACCGTCTTTAACGACAACACAATTTACAGCTCCACAGGCTTCAGCGAGGGGATCAAGTTCATCTAGAAAAGGAATAATACTTGTTTTATACGGGAGAGTAACATTTAACCCTTTTAAATCAGAATAAAGAGAAAAAATATCTTTAATATCTTGAATGTTTTCCAATTCAAATAAATTGTATTGGGAAGATATTTTTAGTGCTTCAAATTTGCTTTCAAAATATAATTTAGAGAAGCTGTGTTTTAGTTTTTTCCCGAGGAGACCATAAGTTCCATCCATATAGTTTATTAAAGAGATAAAGCAAAAAAAGCCAGCAAACTTTGCTGGCTTTTTTTGAATTGGCAATAATTACAAGTTACCGTGATATTTCAATCCTTTTGCTACTCTGCGAATAGAAACCACATAGGCAGCAATTCTCATATTGCATTTAAATTCTTTTGAAGCAGCATACACTTCTTCAAAAGCACGAATAAGCATTGGATCTGCTTTTGCATTTACTTCTGCTTCTGTGTAGTAATGCCCTCTTCTATTTTGTACCCATTCAAAATAGGACACAGTTACTCCACCGGAATTTGCTAAAATATCTGGAACAATAACAATTCCTTTACTATCCAAAATTGCATCAGCTGAAGCAGCAACCGGACCATTAGCACCTTCCACAATTAACTTGGCTTTTATATCGCCAGCGTTAGTTACGGTGATTACATCTTCCATAGCGGCAGGCACTAAAATATCAATAGGTAAGCATAAAAGTTCTGCGTTAGAAATTTTGCTTCCCCCTGTAAAACCTTCTAAGGATTTATGAGTAGCAACATACTCCATCGCAGCTGCAATATCAATCCCAGCAGTATTATGATAGCCACCTGAAACATCAGAGATGGCAACAATTTTAACGCCTTTTTCAGCTAGAAGTAAAGCGCCATAGGATCCTACGTTACCAAAACCTTGAACAGCAGCAGTGCAATCAGATGGCTTGATCCCCATTTTTTCAAGGGCGCACATAGCGGTTGTCATTACTCCTCTACCGGTAGCAGCAACACGACCTAAAGAACCACCAAGTTCAATTGGTTTTCCGGTTACTACGCCCGGTTGGTATCCTTTAATTCGGCTATATTCATCTACAATCCAGCCCATTTCTCTTGGACCAGTATTCATATCGGGAGCAGGAACGTCTTGATTTACACCGAAAATATCTTGCAATGCAATTGTATATTTACGGGTTAACATTTCTAATTCATTTTCGCTCATTTGTTTTGGGTTGCAAGTAATGCCTCCTTTAGCACCCCCATAAGGCAAACCAACAACAGCGCATTTCCAGGTCATCCAAGCAGCGAGGGCTTTAACTTCATCCATGTTCACTTCAGGAGCATATCTGATACCTCCTTTGGATGGACCTAAAACAGTAGAGTGAACTACTCGATATCCTTCATAAACTTTAGTACTCCCATCGTCCATACGGACAGGCAGATTAACGATAACGATTTTCGAGGGCTTGCTTAGAATGGCTCTCTCACGTTCACCGAGTTGAAGAAGATCCGCCGCAATGTTGAATCGTTTTAGCATGGATTCAAACGGCGATTCATGAACCGCCGGAGAGGTGATTGTATGGTTGCTCATAAAGGAATAAGGTGTAATTAAAAAGTGCGTAAAGTTAGGAGGATTTATAATTTATGTGTCAATACAAATCGCAATTATATTTGAAATAGTGATAAAAAACTTTTAAATCACCCACAACCAAATCTTTACCACACAATACCAAATCGGTATTGCCAGTAAAAACCCGTCGAATCGATCCAAAATTCCGCCATGGCCTGGTAAAAAACTGCCAGTGTCTTTAACTAAAAGGCTTCTTTTCCATTGGCTTTCTACTAGATCTCCAATTGGACAAAAAACACCAATTACTAAACCAGCTAACCACCAAGGATGAAAGGAAACAGACCAATATTTGTCCAGTAAAAAGGCAGTTAGTTGTGTAAATACAAATCCGGTTATAGCCCCTTCCCAAGTTTTTTTTGGGCTAATCGATGGCAAGAGTTTGTGTTTTCCAAACAATTTTCCTCCAAAATAGGCTAGAGTATCACTGGTCCATATTAAAAATAACAATCCTATTCCGATTTCAGGATGATAGTAGTTTTTCCCATCGATACATAAAAAGACCCACAACGCTATTGGGAAAAGAATATAACACCAGCCCCCAACGATTAGGGATATCTTTTGAAAAGAATTCTCGATGGATTTTGAAAACAAAATGGCAATACTGGTGGAAGAGAACACCAGAATAATTGATAAAAAAAGAAGCTCTTCTTTTGGTCGAATTTTCCAGAATAAAAGGAAACAAAGCCAAAATAAAAAAAAGGGAAATCCAATAATAGCTAAAATTCTTTTTTTAAAACCCGTGTCAAAAGCAACATAAAACTCAAACAAACCTAATCCAGATAAGCAGGTCGCCAAAATCAAAAGGCCTTCCAGCTTAAACCAAATTAATCCCAAACACAAAGGAATGCCGACTGTAGCAGTACCTATACGCATTAGAAGTTCACGATTCATTAGGATGGTTTATTTTTAAAGATTTTAAATACAAAAAAGTGCTCAGGATAAACATTACCATTATTCCACCAGACATCCCAAAAGGCATCATTTCTAAAATTGAATTCGGGAAAGAAGGAATTAAATAAAAAAACAATAACCCTCCAGCATTAAAAAGCAGATGCGCAAAAATAGATAAGAATAGACTACCGGAATAAATTCGAAAATAAGCTAAAACACCCCCCATTAACCAGCGCGCAAAAAAACCAAAGGCTTGAAAATGAAATAAACTAAATATGAAAGCACTAATCCAAACAGCCCAATGGCGGGAAAAAAATTTGCTTAAAATGCCTAAAAGTGCTCCTCTAAAAAACAACTCTTCGCAAATAGCTGGAATAATGGCAAAAACCAAAAACCGAAAAGCGAGTGCATAACCAGCATCAGCAGGTAATAATCGTAATAATAAAGCTTCATTTTCTGCTTCAACAGATTCAAAATAATACTCCCAAGATTTTAAAAAAGCAGGAAATGAAAAAGTTTCCGGGGTAAAGCTTATCCATTCGCAAACGAAGAAAGAAAGTAAAATTAACACCGGAAGGAATAACCAATATTTAAGTTTTACCCTTTTAAAGCTGAAAAAATTATCGTCAGTATAATAATAAACTAGGCAAGCTGCAGCAGCAAAACCGGCAATTTGATTAAATACTTGCAATAATATCACCCAAAACACAGAGTCCTTATCCCCCAATTGAACCCGTTTTATTTGTTCTATCGTGCCCGGTTGATTGCATAGGTGAAGTAAAACTTCTACCAATAACTGTCCAATAGCAATACCACCTATCAGGCAAAAAAACAACAACCCAAATCTTGAAATAAAAGGATAGGTTGGCACTGTTTCCGTCGCATCTGTTTGCATCAATAACAAAGGTATGTATTTAGTAAAATTATTGTTCAATGTTCAAGGTCATCTTGATTCCTAGTATTTTTGTAGTAAGACATTAATTAGGTTTCATGTTTATAGGGGAAGGTTAGGAAAAGTAAGCGAGATGATAAAGATTGGTAATTCAGAAATAGCAACATTTCCTTTAATGCTTGCCCCCATGGAAGATGTGAGCGATCCTCCCTTTCGCTTGTTATGTAAAGAGTTGGGTGCAGATTTATTATATACCGAATTTATTTCTTCAGAAGGGTTAATTAGAGATGCACAGAAGAGTTTACAGAAATTAGATATTTATCCTGCCGAAAGGCCGATTGGGATACAAATTTTTGGGAATCAGATTCAATCTATGCGAGAAGCTGCACAATATGTAGCAAAAGCAAAACCTGAATTATTGGATATTAATTATGGGTGCCCTGTTAAAAATGTGGCTTGTAAAGGTGCGGGGGCAGGAATATTAAGGGATATTCCCAAAATGGTAGAAATGACCCGTGCTGTAGTAGAAGCCACCGATTTGCCGGTTACTGTAAAGACCCGATTAGGGTGGGATGAACAAAGCATAAATATTTTAGAAGTTGCCTTACGCTTACAATCCATCGGTATCAAGGCGCTTACTATTCATGCAAGAACGCGGGTACAGATGTATAAAGGAACGGCAGATTGGACCTGGATAAAAAAAGTTAAAGAGTTACCAGAAATAGAAATCCCCATATTTGGAAATGGAGATATAGACTCTCCTGAAAAAGCGAAATTGTATAAAGAACAGTCTGGTGTTGACGGAATAATGATCGGAAGAGCCGCAATCGGAAACCCTTGGATCTTTAACCAGATTAAATATTATTTTAATACCGGTAATAAACTACCCCCGCCCAATGTTTCAGAAAGAGTAAGAGTTGCCCGACAACATTTATTACATTCTGTTGATTGGAAAGGAGAAAAACTTGGAATTTTCGAGATGAGACGGCATTATACACCCTATTTTAAAAATCTGCCAGATTTTAAGGAATATAGAACAAGGCTTGTAAATAGTGAAAACCTTTCGGAAATCTTGGATACCCTTAGTATTATCTCTGAAAAATACGTTGACTTCACACCAGAGATCATCCCATTGGCTAGATAATTTTTTTATCTTTATCGTTTAATTTTCCAATAGTGATAATGAGGCTGTATGACAGCAAATAATATTATGAAACACCTTCTCATGTTCTCTTTTTTGTGTGCTAGTGTACTCGGATTACAGGCACAAGAGGATTTTAATATTGCCAATGTGGTCGCAGATCCCCAGACCTATGTGTTTTCAGATGGAAAAACTACGGTTAATGGGTACATATACAAG
Organism: Sphingobacteriia bacterium; assembly: GCA_009924095.1. Classification (GTDB taxonomy): domain Bacteria; phylum Bacteroidota; class Bacteroidia; order J057; family RFSG01; genus RFSG01. The sequence goes on along the minus strand of RFSG01000001.1, from coordinate 70,941 downwards.
ATGTTGGAAACCCAAACCACTTGCTGTGACAATGATGATATTTACTTAGAAGTAAAAATCGATCCATCCGGATATGTATTAGATGCAAAAGCTTTAACTGGCAAAATGGATTGTTACAAGCAATCTATCATTGATATTGTTAGAAATATCAAATGGAAAACAAATGAATTGAAGGCAGTAAGGTCGATTTATTTTCAAGTAAAGCCAGGAAAAGCATGTTCTGGAACAGAGGGCGAAAATCAATATAAGCCAATACCTGTAACTAATAATCCAATTAACAACAAACAACAAGTTATCGCGAGCTCATCAAGTCCAAATAATAATGCTTCTTCAGGAAGTGCCAATTCTGGTAATAATGAATATGCTCAAAAGGAAAGAGAGAGAATGGCCCAGGAAGAGTCTCAACGTAAAGCACGTGAAGAGGCAGAAAAGAAAGCTCAGGAAGAAGCAGAAAGAAATGCTAAAGAGATGATGGCACAAAACAAAACAACGGCAGAAAACACAACACCCAGTTCTACCACGAGTTCAGAAAGCACAACGGGCACTGGAAATGTTCCTCCCCAAACTGAAGAGGAAGACGCCGCCGCTTTAAACAAATTTGCTTTAGAATCTGAAGAAGAACGACTAGCAAGAGAGGCGGCTGAAGCAAAAGCTTTAAAAGCTGAGGAAGAAAGATTAAAAGCTGAGGCAGAAGCAGAAGCTAGTAAACAGGCAGAAATTAAGGCAAAAAGACAAGCTGAATTAAAAGCTAAAAAAGAAGCAGAACTAAGAAATAAAAAGTCTGTAAACGAATCTGAAATGAGGGCTAGAATTGAAGCAGAGCTTAGAGAACAACTTAAAGCTGAAATGGAATTGGAAGCCAAGAAAAAAACAAAAACCGAAGAAGTAGCTGAAAATAGTAGCCCTAAAGAAGAAACAAACATCTCCGAAAAAAAATCAACACCTAATGAAAACAAGTTTGCTAATATTCCGGGGTATGTTTCTACCGGTGATAAAAATCCAGACCCCTCTCATAAACAAACTCATTTAAATGCATCCGTAGCTCAAATATCAACCCCCCAGTTTGTAGAACAATCTGGAACCTCTCTTTATGTAAAAAACAAATTAAAAGAGGGCGGGGTTTGTGGTTTAGCACAAAGTGTGGCAGATGTTACGCTGGATAAAGCAGGCAATGTAACAGGACATACTATTTTTAAAGCCAACACCGAATCGGTTGCCCAACTAATGCCTAGTATATTAAATGGAATGAAGTTTAAGCCTGAAACAATTCGTTTTTCCGGACAAATAGTTTACATCGAATTTAAGGCTGATATATACTGCCCAACTCAACCAACACAAGCAGTTGACTTGGAACAAGTAAAGAACTACTTACAAGTTTCCAAATAGTAACATTTGATGTTTAAGGGGAATTTTAAATCCGCTTAATTCACCAATTAGTCGGCAGAAACAACTTCAATATCAAAATATAAAGTAGCATTCGCTGGTATGCTACCATTTGCTCGGTTGCCATATCCTAATTCTGCTGGAATCTTAAGCGTTCCTTTTGATCCAACAGGGAATAATTGAATACCCTCATCCCAACCTTTTATTACTTGACCTACTCCAAGCGTGAATTCGAATGGTTGATTTCTGTCAAACGAACTATCAAATTTAGTTCCGTCCTCTAAATAACCTTTATAATGAACTTTGACTTTTTTCTTGGCTTCAGGGATTTTTCCTGTTCCCATTTGTACAATTTTATAACCCAGCCCTGAAGGAGTAAACGTAAAACCTAAAGACATTTTTTCTTTATTCCATTTTACAAATCCTAGTTGTAGAAAAACGAGGTCTTTCCCGGTTAATTTAGGCAATGTCGTTGTTATATTTACCATAGAATCCAGATTGTTTCCGTTTACAACTTTTACTTCAACAGGGGTTTTTGTTTTTGAAGAAGAGAAATAATAAGCAACAGATTTATCTGCAAAAAAGGCCAAACAAGATCCAGAAAATCTTGGATCGTTATAGCAATAATCAGCCTTGGTTTCAGTTTTAGGGCAATTATCACATTGCGCAGATACTGTAAGTATTGCTGATGATAATCCTAATAAAAAGCTGATGATGGTCCAGATCGTGAATTTGTTCATAATTTAGAAAAGAATTGTGTTTAATGTTTATTTAACGAAAAAGACTATTCCTTAAGGCTGGTTCGTTTAAAATTCGAAGCGAAAATAGTTATTTTAAAAATCAATTATGAAAAGGTTTGCAGTATTAATTTGTTGGATGATTGTTTTTTATCCAGTTTTAGTATCATCTCAAATTAATCAAACCTTGCCACTGGAGAAATTCAAAGCGGAAGTTTTACAAAGTAAAAAAGAAATCTGGGTAATAGATTTTTGGGCATCCTGGTGTGGACCTTGCATTAGAACCCTTCCACAACTGCATAATTTATATGAAAAATATGCAGACCAAGGGGTAAAATTTATTAGTATATCTCATGACCAAAACCCAGAAGCCTGGAAAAAAGCAGTTGAAAAATATAATATGGATTGGAATCAAATATTATTATCAAAACCAGATTCTTTTTTAACAACTCAATTCCCTCTTTATTCCAGCCTTGTTTTTAATAGATAAAACCGGAAAAGTAAAATCAATAGACGATATGTCTATTTTAGAATCAGAGTTAAAAAATACAACAGGAAAGCAATAAGTTTATTTACAATATTTAAGTAAATATTCTGATGCCTCTGTAACAGCTGGGGTTCCTGTGGAAGCAATAGTAAAATCGGCACAGGCTTCTTGGTGTTTTTTCAAATATAATAGGGCTAATCCGCGGTTAAAATGGGCAAGGTTTTTTTCTTCAAAATTCAACAATATCGTAGTTGAAAAATCTTGAACCGCCACATTCCAGTCTCCTTTAATGAGTTCATAATACCCTTTTGTAAACCACAACAAAGCATCTCCAGGAAAAATACGTACTGCTTTTCTGAGCGTATTTAAAGAACCAAGGGTATCTTGCAAGGAAGCTTGCGCTTCTGATAAATTGAACCATAAATCAGCATGATTAGGATATAAATTCAAAAAACTAGTGGAGGCAAGCACAGTGTTTTTCATATCTCCTGACTCAAAACAAAGAATGGATAATCGATGCAAACAAATACTATCATTTTTAAGCAGGGTTAATGCTTTATCATAATCACTAATGGCACCGATTGGATCTTTATACTTTTCCCTTAATTGTGCTCTAATTTTCCAGGCAACACCTAAATCTGTATTATTATTAACTAAATCATCTGCTGTTAAAAGCACCGATCGGTCAGAATTTAAAGCGACCCATAAATTCATTTTATAAGTATATCCATCAATGTCCCTTGGGTTTGCAAGAATATATCTACTAATATCTCGAACAGCTAGTTCCTGTTGCCCCATTTTTTCATATAAATGAGCTCTTAACAAATAAGTGGGACTATATTTAGGATCCTTAAGAATAGCAGTATCTAAATCTCTAAAAGCCGACTGAAGATTATTCGCGTAGGAATACAAACGACCTCTTTCAAGCCAGCCTTTGGGAGATTGAGGGTCAAGTAAAATAGCTTTATTTAAATATAAAAAACTACCAGCTGTGTCGCCTTGTTCAAACTTTCTAAACCCGGTTCGAATGTATAAATCAGGGGTTTGTGCAGAAAGGGATGAAATTAATCCCCAATACGATAAAATTAAAAGCAATTTAAATGTTTTCATTTGTCCATTAAATTTAAGCAGAATCAGAACTATTTTACCGATTTTGAGTTTGAAAATTTGGGATAGAAAAACGTGCGTTGGTTTTTCTATAAAAATTCAGGGCTAATAAAAACTTTTTCTTCAATATTGGCCAACGATTCAGTATTTTTTCAAAATCTTCTTCTGGTTTAAATACTCTTATCGCAATTGTGTGAAAATCATTTTCAATAGAGCAAGCAGAATATTCATTCAAGAAGCCCTTTTCGAACCAAAGAGAATCTAAGGTAATATTTTGCCTACACATTGAATCGTTAATAACAATTGATTGCTGAAGACCGGATAACAATAAAGCGTTCCATTCTTCCATCAAGAAAAAAGATGAATACTTATTCATTAAAATTGTTGCCAATTCCCCATGGATGGTTTGAGCAATTTTTTCCATAGAGCACTTATCCTTATTATCTTCTAAAGCCAAATAAATGGAAGATTTATGATGTGTACCGGAAATATTATTTTCACCGTCCTTAATTTGACTGCAAACCCAAAAAGTTTTTACATTTTTTTGAATCAGTTTTTCCGGGTATTTCGAAAGTTCTTGAACGACAATCGCTTTGATGAAATTTAGAGGTGTAGTGTCCTTGTGTTCACTTTGAATTAAATAAGGTGTTGCTTTCCATTTATGGGTGGTTTTAGGGTTTGTTTTATAAAACAATACCTTAGGTATAGGTTTCGATACTAAAGGAAAAAAAACAAGAAGAAAAACAACAAAACCAACACCCCGCATAAGTAAGTTATTAATTTAGCACTTTGCAAAGATACTTCAACTCAGAAGATTGAAGAGGCAAAATTATTGTCAAATAAAGGTGTTATTATTAATTTATTATTATGTTAAAAAAAGTAACTGGAATTGGGGGCATTTTATTTAAATGCCAAAACCCTGATCAATTGAAGAGTTGGTATTCAAAACATTTAGGGATTGAAACCAATGCATACGGAGCTACATTTGACTGGAGAAATCCGGGCAATCCAGAAGAAAAAGGGTGCACCCAATGGTGTCCGTTCTCAAAAGACACTACTTATTTTCAACCGTCAACCCAAGACTTTATGATTAATTATCGGGTTGAAAATCTTGAAGAATTATTCCATTTATTAGTTGAGGAAGGCGTTACAATTTTGGATAAAATTGAAACCTATTCATATGGTAAATTTCTGCACATTTTAGATCTTGAAGGAAATAAAATAGAATTATGGGAGCCCATTGAAAATGAACAGTGATTATCAGTATCAACAATCATAAAAAAAGCCATCCAATCGGATGGCTTTTTAGCTCCCCCTCCTGGACTTGAACCAGGGACCTACTGATTAACAGTCAGCCGCTCTAACCAACTGAGCTAAGGAGGAGTATAATCCTGTTACAGAATTGGATGGCAAATATACGCCGACAAGGCGTTGTGTGCAAGTACAACCAATAAAAAAGTTTAAACGCTTAAAGTTGAGGAACTTGATGGAAGTTCAGTAGGATGAAAATAGAAATATAATAACAATGGAAGTATTAAAGAACACAACCAAATTAATACAATCATGATTTTTGACAGAACTGACAACTTAGATTCAATAGGGGGAAGGAGTAAATTTTTAACCCAAATTGCAGACGACTCAAGCGGAACCGAAGCCCCCCCTAGCATTTTTCTAACCTGAAATTCCATCTTCCAAAATTCTTCATCACCCAAATCATCCCAAGATTTTGAATATGAAATGCCTACTCGTGTAAGTTGATTTCTTAAACGATCCATTCTATAGGCGTTTCTTAGTCTCAATACGATAAAAACGCCAATAAAAAGAGCCGCTAAACTTTGTTGCCACCAAGCAATAGAAACTAATAGGATAAGCGATATGTATAAAAAAGCCTTTTCAAAACTGGCTCGTCCTTCTGTAAAAAGAGTTTCAAATAATTTGCCTCCATCCAGCGGAATGATTGGGATTAAATTCAAAATGTTTAGGAAAAGAAAAACTTCTGGCAAACCTTTTACAGGATAAAACCCTGCCCATTTTTCTAGTATTAATAAAATTGCGCCTACTATTATCCCGGGAAGCGGACCCGCAAGGACTGTGATTACTTGTTGTTTTGAGGAAACCTTTTCTTTTTCTCCGGAAACAAATGCCCCTAAAAAGGGAACAAAAAAAAGACTCACATTTTTATACCCAAAATGTCGCATTGCAACAAAATGGCCCATTTCATGAAAAAGCAAAACCAGCACAACAATTAAGATCATTCTTAACTCCATGCCGAGTAACAAAAACATTCCTAAAAACAACAAAGCACTAATTAAAGTGTTTATTGGATTTGGGGCAGGAGATGAAAATTTCGGTTTGGGGGGATATTGCTCACTAAACGCATCATTCATAAAACAAAAGTATAGAGAAACCCACAGTCGAATTAAAAAAATCATCAGGATTAATTATCAGCATCTGCGTACTTTTGTACTCTTAAATTGTATGAATATATTGTATCATTGGGTTGTAATATTATTCACCCTGATGCTTTTTGCCTGTAAAGGTCAAGAAGAAAATATTCCAGAAGACGGTATTGGAAACGACACATTCGGATCGAATGAGGATATTCAACTATTTCTGATGGATAGAAACTATTCCACAATTAGATGGTTAAGCTGGGATTCAAAATTCCAATCGGAAAAATATAGCCATGAAATAATTTTACAATCTAAAGGAAATCCTTCAGGGGGATTGTTTTCAGATTTTTATGATTCACCGGTTTTGCAACCCTCAGCAACCTTCACAGATTTTATTCTTCGCACTTATCAAGCGGGTGGGTTTTTAGGATTAGAAACCCAAACAGTCCATGATACTAGTACCGATGGGGGAAGTTATTTATATCAATGGGTACCGGAAACAGGTCAGGTTAAGTTGATTTATTCAACTCCGAATTCAACTTTGCTAGGAAATTATTGGTATAATTCTTCTGAACCGGCTATTTATTTGGAAGAAATAACCGATTCGCAAGTTTCATTAATTAGATTCGATCCTTCTAATCCCAGAGCAACAAAAGTTTTATTTAAAAATTCAAATGAAATATTACATCTGACCCCATCTAATGATGGGAAAGATATTATCTCTGTTCTTCAGGAAGACAAATATATATTGCAGTATTGCTACAATTTGGAAAAAAAGACAGGAAGGGTAGATACCTTAGGCTTGTTCAGACCAGGCCAGGGTTATATGGGGGTATCCGCTTCAGATGGAATTAGAGTTGGAGGAATTTACAGCCGACTTCCAGAGGAACCCGCAAGTTATGGGGTTGTTTTTTCAAAGCAATTGGGCCCTCAATATTGTTACTTACCACAATCCCCTCAGGCGATTATTTTACTTAAAGAGAATCTATGGGTAGTTTTATCTGAAGATCAATTAATCTTAATGGATTCAGAAGCAAAACAATTGATTTCTAAATGTATTGATCAACCTCAATTTTCAGGCAACACAAAAGAAGAATTATTCATAAGATCAGGATCTACCTTAATTCGATATATTTATTCTTCTAATCATTGGGATACGCTTTCTGCTAAAACGTCAGACCAATTGTTAGATGCAATTTATATTGGAAGAGGTAGTACACCTAGAAAGGCCATTTAACTTACAGGAAGACACATTTAAACGCACCATAACACCCACAAACCATGTATGAAACTCTAAAACCCCAGTTAACCGAAACCCTTAAAGAAATTGAAGAGGCTGGCTTATTAAAAAAAGAAAGAATTATTACCAGTCCTCAGGGAGCAGAAATAACAATTGCTTCTGGTGAAACGGTTTTGAATTTTTGTGCCAATAATTATTTAGGATTATCCTCTCATCCTAAAGTAATTGAGGCAGCTAAAAACGCAATTGATACACATGGTTTTGGCTTATCATCTGTTAGGTTTATTTGTGGAACTCAAGACATACATAAAACCCTTGAGTCAAAGATTTCCACCTTTTTACAGACAGAGGACACCATTTTGTATGCAGCGGCTTTTGATGCAAATGGAGGCGTATTTGAACCATTGTTAAATGAGTCGGATGTAATTATTTCCGATGCATTAAATCATGCTAGTATTATTGATGGAGTAAGGCTTTGTAAAGCAGAACGTCAGCGGTATGCACATAATGACTTAGCTGAATTAGAACAAAAACTGAAAGAATCCGCGCATAAAAAAAATCGCATGATTGTAACCGATGGCTCTTTTTCTATGGATGGAACTATCGCACAATTAGATAAAATTTGTGATTTAGCAGATAAATATAAAGCCTTAGTAATGGTAGATGAATGTCATTCTACTGGTTTTTTAGGTAAAACAGGAAGGGGCGCAATTGAATTAAAAGAAGTGATGGGGCGTGTTGATATTATTACCGGAACCCTTGGTAAAGCTTTAGGGGGAGCTTCTGGAGGGTTTACTTCTGGTAAAAAAGAAATCATAGAAATATTAAGACAAAGATCTCGTCCATATTTATTTTCAAATACACTTGCACCCAGCATTGTAGGGGCTTCGATTGCGGTGTTTGATATGTTATCAGAAACCACAACCTTACGGGATCAATTAGAGGAAAACACAAAATATTTCAGAGAAAAAATGACTGCCGCAGGTTTTGATATTAAATCAGGTATTCACCCAATTGTTCCTGTGATGTTGTACGATGCAAAGTTATCCCAGACCTTTGCAGAGAAATTGTTATCTAAAGGGATTTATGTGATCGGGTTTTATTTTCCGGTTGTCCCACAAGGTCAAGCCAGAATTAGGGTTCAACTTTCTGCAGCACACACACTAGCCCATCTCGACAAAGCGATACAGGCATTTACAGAAACAGGAAAGGAATTAGGAATTATTTCCTAACCTTACTAAATAAATCAAGCATTGGAATATCCCTCTCGCACCATTGAACAAGCAGTATATGAGTTATCTCGTCTGCCGGGGATTGGTCGAAAAACAGCCTTAAGATTGGCAATGCATTTATTAAAACGGCCCCTCGAGGAATCTCAATCCTTGAGCAACGCTCTGTTTGCTTTAAGAGCAAATACTTGTTATTGTAAAGAGTGTTATAATATTTCCGATGATACCATATGTCAGTTGTGTCTATCTACTCGACGAGACAGAACACTAATCTGTGTGGTTGAAGATACTCGGGATGTTATGGCATTAGAAAATACGCATCAATTTAATGGCCTATATCATGTGTTAGGGGGAATTATCAATCCTATGGAAGGTATTGGTCCTGATCAATTAAAAATTGATACCTTATTGAACCGAATAGAAAACAAGGAAGTGAAAGAATTAATATTTGCCTTTAGTGCAAGTATGGAAGGAGAAACAACCGCATTTTATATTAGTAGAAAAATAAAACGTCAGGATTTGCGTATCACCAGTATTGCTAAAGGAATTCCTGTTGGAAGTGAATTGGAATATGCAGATGAAATTACTTTAGCGCGTTCCTTATTAAATCGAATACAATATTCAACTAAATCGGATCTCCAATAAAAAGAATGACATTATCAATCGTTATTGTTAATTATAATGTTCGGCATTTTCTGGAACAAGCTTTATTTTCAGTTGAAAAGGCTATTAAAAATATTGATGCTGAAGTTTTTGTAGTTGACAATAATTCTGTTGATGGAAGTCCTGCTTTAGTAGCTGAAAAATTCCCTTGGGTAAAATTAATTATTAATCGCAAAAACACTGGATTTTCGGTTGCCAATAATCAAGCGATAAAACTTGCTACAGGAAAGTATATTTTATTATTAAATCCAGATACAATTGTTGAAGAAGACACCTTTATCAAGGTTGTAGAGTTTATGAATAGCCACCCTGAAGCCGGTGCACTAGGGGTGAGAATGTTAGATGGAAAAGGCAAGTTTTTACCAGAATCCAAAAGAGGTTTTCCAACACCGATGGTTGCCTTTTATAAAATATTTGGGTTGTCCACACTTTTTCCTAAAAGCAAAACATTTGGTAAATATCATCTCAAATATTTAAATCCTAATGAAAACCACGAAGTTCAAGTGCTTTCAGGAGCATTTATGTTATTAAGAAAAACGGTTTTAGATATTGTTGGATTATTAGACGAAGATTTTTTTATGTACGGGGAAGATATTGATCTTTCCTATCGAATATTAAAAGCAGGATATAAAAATTATTATTTTTCAGGTACCCAAATTATCCATTATAAAGGAGAAAGCACTAAAAAAGTAAGTCTTAATTATGTTAAGACGTTTTATCAGGCAATGTTGATTTTTGCTCAAAAACATTTTTCAAAAGGCAATCTTAAATGGTTTTCATTTTTAATTTCTATTGCCATTTATTTTAGAGCAGGAATATCGGTAATTCTTAGGGTATTTCAAAAAACCATATTTCCTTTAACAGAGGGAATATTAATTTATGGCATAATACAATTAATTAAATGGTATTGGGAGACCCAGCATAAATATGTTTCTGGGGGAGGTTATCCCTTATCATTTGACATTGTTGCCGCGCCTATATATGTAGGTGTTTATCTATTCTTTCTAAAATTAACTGGAGCATATTCTACCCCTTATAGGTCGCGTAATATTATTAGTGCTGCCTTTTTAGGATTTATTACAATTGCTACCGTAAGTTATTTATTCCCTGAAATAAATTATTCAAGAGCAATAGTAGGATTAACCTCTATGTTTACTGTTTTTGTATGCATTTTTAATCGGGCAATATTAAATTTATTTTCAACAGGTAATTTATTTCTAGCAGATCAATTACATAAAAAAGTTTTATTGGTTGGGGATATAGAAGAAGCCTCTCGTGTATTGAGAATGATTCGTAAGGAAATGGATTATTCCCCTGAAATTGTTGGTATTATTTCATCCGGATCAATTAATAATGAAGATCAAACAGAAGTATTAGGAACCATAGATCAATTGGAAGAAGCAATTGAAGTGTATCGGGTAGATGAGGTTATTTTCTGCAACAAAAGTATGCCTACTAGAACGATTATTGAGGAAATGTCAAAGCTTTTTCACCACCAATTAACATTTAAAATAGTACCTCCAGGGGCAGATTATTTAATAGGCCCTAATCAAATTCATGCCAGCAGTGTTTCTTTTGCGGATGCCTTCAAGTTGTTTCAACCCGATTCTAGAATTAAAAAGCGAATGTTTGACATTGGATTTAGTCTGGGTATGTTATTGGTTTACCCAATTACTTTTTGGATATACCGAAACCCATTAGCGGCTATTACTAATCTGTTTTCAGTTTTGTTTGGTAAATATCATATTGTAGGCTACATAAATTATAATTCTCAATCTTTACCTAAAATAAAACATGGGATTTTAAACATGCGCCATTTGTTAAATTCCAAAAGACAAAAGGCAAATACAGACCCGGGAAAACTGGATACCTATTACGCGCGCACATATTCTGTTGAATTAGATTTACAAATTCTGCTAAGAGGAATTCGTTTATTTGGGGGGTAGCGTTTTTTTGAATTAAAAAATTTTAATACATTTCTATTCTTTTTCATATTTTAGAATCTTATACCCATTGAGATAAATGGTTCAGAGTATATTTAATCATATTGCAATTTGGGATACAAAAACAATTGGTGCTTGGAGAAAAAAACACCCAGAGGTTTCCGAACAGGAACTATTGGAATTATGGTGGCATAAACGTAAAAAATTAGAGGCTGATGCTGTAATTGTTAGAGATTCTGACCAAGAAGAAAATAGTTTTCATCGAGCACTCAGAATGATTTTGGATATGCCGGATGTAAAATCTATTCGGGTACTCACAAATTTTAGGGAAGTAAAATATTTCGAGGGTACATCAGGCATTCACTTTAAACGTGGAAATCCTTCCAAAGACATCCCCAAGGGAATTATTTGTGGTATTTCAGCACACTCTAAAAATGGGGTAATTCAGGCTGCAGTTAATGGTATGGACTATGCTATACTTTCGCCTGTTTTTCCAACGAGTAGCCATCCTGGAGAGACATCCATGGGAGTAGAAAAGTTTTCAAAAATCTGTACACTGGTGGAGATACCCGTATTTGCCTTAGGGGGAATTACCATTGAAAATCGTGAGCTATGCAAGGTTGCCGGTGCTCATGGTACAGCAGCAATAAGTTTATATATGCCCTAATGAAGGTTTTCCTCACCTTATTATTGCTTGAATTGTCAATTTTAAATGGTATTCATGCCCAACCCATTGAAACCGCATTTGAAGATGTAAAAAACTTATGCTTGCCAGAAATGGCAGGTAGAGGGTATCAAAACGTTGGACATAAAATCGCTGCTCAATATATTTTTAATCGATTTCAAAAACTAGGACTAACTCCTGGAATAGAAAAACCAAATTATTATTCTGAAGGCTATCAATATTTCTCCTTTACCGTTAATTTATGCCAAAAGGCAAAAGTTATATTAGATAATAAACCCCTAAAACCAGGGGTTGATTTTATTCTATATCCCGCTAGTGGAAGTTTTCAGGGATGCCTCGATTTTGAAAACTTGGATTATGGAATGGGCGAAGATTGGGAAGGATCAAAGGTAAAGGGAAAAGCAGTGTATACACAATTAGGATACCCTGAGGATTATTCTACAAAATCAATTTCACAAAAGATTTTTGAACCCCAAACAAAACCCGCATTTAAATTAAAAATGGCATCTGAATATAAAGCAGGTGCATTATTTATGGGAAGGGAAAAATTGACTGCAAGTTTTTCAGGTTTTTCTTATCCCTTTCCAATTATCGAAGTAATTTCTAATAAATATAAATGGCAGAAAATACGCAAAGCAGAATTAGACATTCAAATGCAAATAGATACTGTGAATTCTCAAAACATTGTTTTTTCTATACCCGGAAATATTGACTCGGATTCAATTATTATTATATGTGCCCATTATGATCATTTGGGCAAACAAGATTCAGCAATATTTTTTGGGGCAAATGACAATGCCTCGGGAATTGCATTTATGTTGGGTTTGGCTGATCGTTATTCAACGCAAATAAAACCCGATCATACCCTTGTTTTTATTGCATTCGGGGGAGAGGAAGCAGGTTTAAAAGGATCAAATTATTTTGCCAATAAAATTCCTGCCGATATTAAAAGCAGAATTCGGTATGTACTTAATTTTGATTTAATGGGAAATGGAGAGGAAGGAATTACAGTGGTTGGAGGAGAAGAAAATCCTGAATTGTTTAATAAATTAGAAAAATCAAATGCTGAGCATCTGTATATAAAACAAATATCAAAAAGAGGGAATGCGCCGAATTCTGATCATTATCCCTTCACACAAATAGGGGTACCCGCTATATTTATTTACACGCAAGGGGGCCCACCTTTTTATCATGATGTTTATGATGTACCCGATCAAGTCAGATTTCCGGAATGGGAGGATTTAAATTCTTTGATCTCCGAATTAATTCCGGGTAAAAAGATAAAATAAAAAAAGATTATTAACTATTTGAAGTTTTGTGACTTGGTTCATCTTCGTTTACTGCAATTTCTGGATAATTAAAAGTTTTAAGGCCAGCATTTTGTAATTGCAATTCCAAACTTGATACTTTTTCTTTTAATAACTTAATCGTTATTTCATATAATTCTCTTTCTTTATCAGTTACTCCGTAATGATTATTTACCGTACCATTAATTCCAGATACGGTTCTATTGTGTTGAAATAAAAAAATATTTTTTTCATCAAAATTAATTAGGTCTGTTAATTCAATACCTAATACTTTGGCAATATCTTGAAGCCGTTCTACTTTCAATTCAGAATCACCTCTTTCGATTTTACTATAATTAGCTTGTGTCATTTCTAGTTGATTTGCTAATTCTTCTTGAGTCATGTTTTTAAACTCACGAATTTTACGAATTTTAGAACCGATATTTAATTTGGTCGTCATAGTCTAAGGCATTAATCTAAACTACTGAAAAATAAGATTACCTCACCTATTTGGTTAAAATTTCATAAACAGCACTCACAGAAAAAATTGAAATATTAGTTTAGATTGACATTTAAAGAGAAGCGGATAGTGTTTTGAAGGGGGTGATTGGTAATGAAGGGAATTAAATAGGCAAAGTCGAACCCAAGGGTTTGATATTTTATACCGGCTCCAACAGTAGCATATTTACGATTTCCTTTATCCCTATTTTCATTAAAATAACCTCCCCGAATGGCAAATAAATCATTATACCAATATTCAGCTCCTACAGAGGTATTGATTTCTTTGATTTCTTCAGAAAACCCACCACGTGCATCAGAAAAAGATCCGAAGATACCCTCTAATAAAGGTATGTTTGAAGACCCGCCGGCCGATGGCACTAATAACTTGTTAAAATCATTTACTAATGCGATACTATTGTAGGGGTCTAATTGTGCTTTAAGGCTATAGCCAACTTTTAAGTTGGAAGGAATAAAATCTCTTTGATCTCCAGTGCTGGTGTATCTCATTTTAGCACCTAGATTTTGGACATTAACGCCCATTCTTAATCTCAAAGGAATTCCTCCCTCTCCGGTATTGCTATTTCCGGGCCCCTTTTTTCCTCCAGCAACGAAATCTTTGTTATAAGTAAGGTTTGCATCGGCAGCTACGGAGTTTGCCGCTTTGGTCGTATTCAATCCAGCAGAAGAACCAGCAGCAAGGTTACTATTGATCCATTTGAGATTAATCCCAACTGATAAATTATCTGTAATTAAGTTAGTATATCCCATTGCGATAGAAAACTCGTTGGGTCCGGCAGTACCAATAGGCGTTCCATTGTTATCGGTCATTTGGATTTCTCCGAGACTAAAATACGTGAGCGAGTAGGCCAATGTACCGGCACGGTCTGAAATTCTATTAAACCCAGAGGCATAAGCAAGGTTAACATCTGGAACTAGATTTCTTAGCCAAGGAGTATAACTCAATCCATACCCCTGGCGTTTTTTTACAAAGGATAGGGCAGAGGTATTCCAATAAATAGCATTTGAATTATCGGTTAAGGCAACACCAGCGTCTGCTAATCCACCATGCCGAGAATCTGGAGAAATCATCAAAAAGGGAACGGCGGTGGTTATTGCTCGTTTATTATCGGATCCCCCAACTTGACTTTGAGACACGTTGTTTTGCGCTGAAAGCGTAAGAGAAGTGTTTATAAGAGAAATCAAGAACACTATTGTATTCCTGCGCATCCCTGAGATGCGAAATCGAAGCAAATTCATTAACATGTAAGAAAAATTAAAAATCGCGTAAAGGTTGGATTTTATAGGCGCGTATTTTTTAGTGTTGAACAAAGGTAAACAGAAGCAATCAACTCAACAACCCAGTAATTTTTCATCTGTAGTGTTATTAACGTAATAAAACAAGTTTTTCGTATTTGGAGGCTGTTTCTCCTTTTCCTAAAACTTTAACGGTTACCTCGTAAACATAGACGCCTTTCCCTATTGGGTCTCCAAAATCGTCAAGGCCATCCCACTCTAAATCTTGATTTAAACTAGCTTCAGCATAGAAGGTGTTTTGAAGCGTTTTTACCAACTTCCCTGAAATGGTGTAAATCCTAATAAAACTTTGTAGCATTTCTCCTGTTTGATTATGTTCAAAAAAGAAACGAGTATGGGTAGAAAAGGGATTTGGGTAATTTAATACATGGTCTAGAGCAAGACGAGCATTGTTGGCAACCACAAATTGTGTCGATGCTGCAGAAGAGTTATTGGCAACATCCCAAACTTTTAATTTTAAGTCATAATGCCCTTCTTCCAGATTTTGATAGGAATAACTTATTTTTCCTTCTTGGTAGGAATCTTTCTGAGCTGAGTAATAGTCGTTGAGTACTAACTTTTTGTTTTCATCATTATTTAATATTGCAGTAATCTCATGACCAATGCCCGTACCTAGGGTGTTTATTCCACTATCATCATAAATTTTAGCTAATAATAAAGGGTTCTGATTTACCATTCCCCCATCAGCCCACTTTTCATCATTCATAAAAACATCTATCACCGGTCCTGTTACATCTGCAACACCAGAGGTATCGGTTCCCCCAACAATAAATTTATCGTAAGCGCCTATTCCGTCTGTTTGGCCATTTTCTACATACAAACTAATCTTACCCAACCCGAGTTCGTATGAAATATCTAATGGAACCCTAAATTGAAAACGAAACAACCCGTTTTGAATGGTGGCTGTTCCATTAAAAATTCGGTTGCGTTGCCAGCGAAAATTAAAAGGGGATAAAATGGTGGTATATCTTGCAGCTTTATCAAAAACCGTTGCTTGTACTGTTCCATTGAAAGATTGATAAACTTCAGTAGAACCAGCAGCGCGAACTTCTCCTTCAATCGTAACTAAAGCCAATGCTTTTAAGGTATCGGCTATCGTATCAATTTGTACGCCATTGATTTTGGTAACAACACTTTGATTTTTAGGAAAAGCAAGTGCAATTCCTGGATCTCCCAATAAAGAAAAGCTTCTGGTATTTATACCTCCCCCCCAGCTATCATTTTTCGTTAACCGATAAATATCTCCAAAACTATAAGGGTTTCCAGTAGAAGTGTTTTTCCCGAAAACGTATTTATAAAAATTCTGATTTAACAATTGATTCGGTCCTGAATAAACTAACCTAACGGTAGTTAACATAGCAATCGATCCGGCGTTTTCTTTTAATAATAGCAGTTCTGCCCCGGAAGTTAAGTCTACCTCATCCCAACGACCAAATTCACACGTAGCGGTAAGATATAATGGAAGGCGCCCTTCGTTGTTGATTGCTTGTATGTCTGGTACTTCTAGAATTCTGGAATTAGACCACCCTGTTTCTCCTCCATGTCCAGTGTAGTTTACCACTAAGCTTCCCTTATCTAATGCTCTTAGTAAAGCGTCTTTTGCTTCTGGAAATCTTATAAATCCTTCAGCTGAATTAATCCCTTTATAATAATCCAAAAACACCTTATCAATATTAAGTGCGGGATATTGAGATTGGATTAAAGGAGAATAGGAGTCAGATTGAGAAACATGTATGGAGCCTTCATCTGCTTTATAATCAGCAACCAGCACTAGGGAGTTTTTCCATGTGCCTAAAGGCGTACCTATGGCGTATTGCTTGATTTTATTGATTAATACTTGTGCCTCTCCAGGGGTTTTTGCAGGTAATCTCCCAATCCCTAAATCTAATCCATGAGTTTGAAAAGGATCATTAGGGTCAGCATTTGTACCTTCACCCCATAAGCCTTCAGTATCATCTAAAAACCCAAAAAAATCATCACTTACAAAAGAACTGGTTTGGGAAAGTGAGTTGCGACTTTCATATGGCGGAACTGGGTTAATCTCTGAACTTGAAAAACGCCTCTTGTAATCAAAAGACCCATCACCTAAAAGACAAAGGAAATTGGGCATTTGAGTAGTATCTGTACCCGCTCGTTTATAAAACATTCTAACAAAGTCTCGTATTGCACTTACATCTTGCTTTCCTCCAGAAAACTCATTATAAATCTGCCCTGTTGTAACCAAATTAACTGAGTAATTCATAACAGACCTGTGGAAATCAGCCAATTGTTGTGCTTGAGAAAGCAACTCTTCTGAGGTAACCAACAAATAATTAGCTTGAGGAAGACCATGCAGGTTTTGATTGTTTATTTTTCTAATAGAGAGGGGCCTTAGCAAAACATTTTGAGCATTGGTAAAAACTGCAATTTTTCCGGTCTGGGCCATATTGATACCCAAAATAGCGGTACTTCCAGACAATGTGAATGGTATGTTTTTTATGTTTTGTAAGTCAGAAACCTCCCAAACCAACTGCTGAGATGACATGTTTCCTAAAGATAGATCAAATATTTTTCCTGGTCCCGCTTGATAGGGAAGGTGAAAAATGGTTTGATCCCGACTTCTAATTTTTAGTTGGGCATATTGAACCTCAGCAAAATCAATCCACCCATTGGAACCTTGGGTTGCTGAGGGTCTGTTATATACCAGTTGAACAGGTAAACTTCCATTAACAGCCAAAGATGGAGAAACCAAAAAAGTTTGGGATCGCAGATCAGCATAATTTCCAGTGTTAGATTCTAAAACAACTCCGTTCATAGCAATGCTGCCAATAAAAACGCCTTGTATATAAACACTGAATGCTGTTGCTTGAGCAGCACGGGCTGCAACTTGAATGGATAACTTAATTAATGAATCTGGATGCGGGTTTTCGATCGGAAAGGAAAGGATTTGAGAAGGGTTAACATCAAAACTTTCCCCAAACCATTGCCTGCCAGAAGAAATTAAATTGACTTTGTCTTCATGAAAATATAGTTGTCGAATAAAAGCTCCGGGATCATAATTAGGAGATAATGAGGCTTGATTAAGTACTCTTTTCCCAGGAGAACCCTCAAAGTTTAAAAATACATATGCCGAATCACTATACACATTGTATAGATGGGTAAGTCGATTAAGGGAGGAGTCAAATTTTATTTCATGTGGGCCAGGAGCATAAAAAACCATATAATCCTCCACATTAAATTGACCATCATTATCTCCTACTACTTGAATAGGCAACTCTACTATATCATCAATCCTAGTAGCTTCATTCGATTGGGGAAGCATCGAAGGATGACCGGTAAATATTTTAAGGTTGTTGGGGTTAATCGTTTCGATTGAAATTCCTGCATTAATTAAGGCTTGTCCAGAAAGTTGATACATACCTTCTTCTACTAATGAAACTTTATACCAATCTCCAGTGGATAGGGATGAAACGGCAGATGTTTTAAATGAAGCAGATGGGATAGCCTTTGTAGGATTAGAAACTATTTTATAAGTGAAACTGATTTTTTGAGAGATTTTTAAAGTATTGCCTTGGGCATTGACTTGTATCGGATAGATTCTAATAATTTGCCAATGTTGTTTTTTAACGGTAATCAAACCTTTTAATACAACGGATTGACTTGGAAATTCGTTGGGAGTATAGTTGGTTCCCAATATTGACGAAACATGCGAAAACAAATTAGAGGATTCTAACCTACTGTTTTGGACTTCGATATTGAGTATTTCAAGTCTTTCATTTTCCCCCACTTCAATTCTAAATTCCTTAAAGGGTAAATTTCCAATTTGATCATCCCATTGAGCACCTTCAAACCAAGGCCCTTGACCAACGCTATTTAAAGGACTGATGAAACAAGGTTGATTTTCACCATAAACAGGCGAAAAAGAAACGGAATTACCCTGAACCATCAATTTGGAAGATAAGAGATCTAGTTTTGGATTATTCTCTGCCCTTTTAATTGTTGCATTTTCGGGAGATAAAGAACCTGAATTATATTGTTGAGCAGAAGTCTGTCCTACATTAAGGCAGAAAACTAAAAAGAACAATCCCTTTAAATAAAAAGATTTAAGGAAATGTTTGTGGATATCTAAGGATGAAAACACAATTCTAAAGATTTACGATAAAGATACAAACAAATGTTCCTTGACATAAAAAACGCCTCAATTTCAGGTAAATAGAAAATGCAAACAATTAAACAAAGAAGTGGTATTCAGATATAAATGAGTTTACTTTCAAAAAATTGCATTGGTAGTAACATAATTTTTTTGTATCCTTGCACGTTCATTTTTTCAACTAGCCGCTTAATTTTAAAAATAAATCATGTTAGAAATTTGCGAAAGTTGTAAAATGTGCATAAGTTTATATTCCTGTTAAACTTGCACTAGTTAAAGAATAACCTGGTAAATGACTAAGGGGTTTCATACCACGCTATTATTTTTTGGAGTCATAATGACTTTTTTGATTTCTAGTGTTAAGGCACAAGATCCTCAATTCAGTCAATATTACGCTAATCCTGTCGCCTTAAATCCAGGTTTTACTGGGGCATCGGTGGGTCCAAGAATTGCAACTGGCTATCGTCGTCAATGGGCGTCAATTCCAGGAGCATTTAGAACATTTTATTTTACCTACGATCAACCTTTTTATTTAGGAAAATCCTCCCACGGCTTTGGACTTTCTACCATGTCTGACATTGCAGGAGAAGGTAGTTTAACCAAACTCGATGTGCTTTTTAATTATGCTTATAGCATGCCTTTAAATAAGTCATGGAAAAAATTTCAACATTATATACGTTTAGGGCTTTCAGGCGGGATACAACAAGCAACCATAGATTATTATAAACTACGTTTTCCAGACCAATTGGATCCTGTGAACGGGGTTACTTTTCAAACCCAGGAAACCCAATTTGCGCAAAGCCGTACCCTTCCAGATATAAATGGTGGTATCTTATACTATAATGATATTATGTATTTTGGAATTACTGCTGGCCACATTACCCAACCAGCTCAACGTTTCTCCCCGGCCCAATTAAAAACCATCACAACCTCAACAGGAAAAACAGTGGATACCAATCCTAAACTACCCATGAAGTTGTCTTTTACAGGAGGGGTAAATATTCCAATTGGACCCGTTCATGATAGAGGTCAGTATATAGTTACGCCTGTTTTTATTTTTAAGCAACAAGGAACATTCGATCAGTTAGATTTAGGAGCCTATTTTACAGCTGAGCCCATGGTGTTTGGGGTGTACTATCGAGGGTCCAATCAAAAATGGGATTTAGGAACCAGAGGCGACCAAAAAACTCCAGATAAGAATTGGGGTTCAGATGCGTTAATTGCTTTAGTTGGATTTAAAAAAGGTATCCTGAGTTTTGGATATTCTTATGACTATACCTTATCTAGCTTATCCAACAGAATTTCTGGTGGATCTCATGAAATAGCTTTGGTTTTAGAGTTCGAACAATTTAAAAAATCAAAATTCAAACATCGCAAGATGCCTTGTCCTCGATTCTGATGATTTGTTATGCAATATCCCTTCAATAATCATTTCAGCCCCCGTTTTATGAGAAGTTCTTATTTCAGACTCCCCATAGTCATTTTGCTGATTTCCATTTTCATAATTGGATGTGGAGGTGAAGACATAAATTTTCCAGGAAAATCCAGTTCTAAAACAGGAGAGAAGTATGCCTTTAAAGAAGGAGAAGAAGGCTTTCGAGTAAAAGAATTTGAAGGAATGTCGACCGCTCCAGGGTTAGTATTCATTGTTGGTGGTACCTTCTTCATGGGCGGAGGAGAAAAAGACATAGAATACAGTTTTGACAATCGTAAACGTCAAGTGTCTGTTTCTAGTTTTTATATGGATGAAACAGAAGTTTCTAACCTTGATTATAAAGAATTCTTATATTATATATTACAAGATTCCGGTGAGTTTATGTACAACACATTGTATCCTGACACAAGTATTTGGTTGCGGGATTTCACTTACAATGACCCGATGCATGAATATTATTTTTCACATATTGCTTTTAACACCTACCCTGTTGTAGGAATTACTTGGCACAAAGCGAATGTGTTTTGCCAATGGCGTACCGCAAGGGTGAATAACAAACTGCTTGAAAAGGATCCAGAAGCTATTTTATGGCCAAGATATAGACTCCCAACTGAATCAGAATGGGAATATGGAGCAAGAGGATTATTGGAACAAGAAAATTATACTTGGGAAGGAAAATCTTTAAGAACACCATACGGAGATTTTAAAGCCAACTTCAAAAGAGGAAGAGGAGATTATCAAGGTTGGGCCGGAGGAAGTTCTGGAAAATTATATCGCCATTTGACGGACGGCGCTACTTATACTGCTCCTGTAAAAGCATTTTATCCTAATGACTTTGGTTTATATAACATGGCAGGTAACGTTGCTGAATGGTGTGAAGATACCTATCGTATGCTATCGTTTGAAGATGTAGATGATCTTAATCCGGTAAGACGTTTTGGTAAGACGAAAGTTAGAATAGATCGTTTATTAGATGACACAGGTTATCAAAAAGATATCTCCTTATTACACAATCCTGATCCAGGACGTAGAGCTGGTGCGGAAGAGGATGATAATATTAAAGTATATAGAGGAGGTTCATGGGCTGATGTGGCTTATTTCCTCACAGCTGGATCCAGAAGATTCATGCATGCTGACACATCTTCAAATACTGTTGGATTTAGATGCGTAATGACAAGACTAGGTTCACAGCATTAATAAATAATTTTATTGTTTTAAAGACCGATTATTCATCGGTCTTTTTTTTGCTTCGAATCTTTAGTTATTAAAAGATTTTACCTTTTATTCTTTCCTATCCTACCTTTGAAGTTTTCTACCTAGCGTTAACTTATTTTGGATGATAATGATTACAGATACAGAATCCCTGTTGAATATATGGCTGGAAAACGACCGTAAGCTTACCACAGATAGTCGCCCCGCAAAAATTGATGGAATATTTTGGGCATTAAAAGGGGAACATTTTGATGGTAATAAGTTTGCCGCAGAAGCCCTGACTAAAGGCGCATCATTTGTGGTAGTTGATAATCCTGATTATTATATTCCTTCAGATAGCAGATATTTACGAGTAGAGGATAGTTTACAATCCTTACAACAATTAGCAAAATTGTGGAGACAAAAAACTGGGGTCAAAATCATTGCAGTAGTTGGATCCAATGGAAAAACCACAACCAAAGAGTTATTAAAATGTGTTTTGTCCTCGCACTATGCCACCTGGGCAAGCCCGGGAAATCTTAATAATCACATTGGTGTTCCCTTGTCTATTTTGGGTATATCCCCAACACATCAATTTGCAATAATTGAAATGGGGGCTAATCATTTAAAAGAAATAACAACTTTATGTGAAATTGCTGAGCCAGATGCTGGAGTAATTACGAGCATTGGTATGGATCATTTAGAAGGCTATGGTTCAATCGAGAATATTGCGCTCTCGCATTATGAATTAATTGATTGGCTCACTTCAACGAATAAGGTATTTTGTTGTAATCCTGAAATGGAATATGTAAAAGAGTTAATTAGAAAAAACAGTAACAATATTTATAATAGTATTAGTGAAACTTTTAATCTTAGATTTGTTTCAAAAGATTTAACAGGTTCATCTTTAAATTGGAAATTGTTTTCTACCTCTGAAGAATATAATTTTCATTTTTCATTAAGCGGTTCTTATAATTTAGAGAATTTAAAACTTGCAATAATAATTGGTCTTTATTTTAATATTCTTGCAGAAAAAATGCAAACAGCTATTTCTAAATTTCAACCGGGATTTAATAGAAGTCAATGGTATTCTTTTAGTAATCAAAAAGTATTATTAGATGCTTATAATGCTAATCCAACCTCCATGAAACTTGCAATTCAGCAAATATTAGAACATGAATATTTAGGTGCAGGATTTATTCTTGGAGATATGTATGAATTAGGGGAATACTCAGAAGAAGCACATAAATCTTTACTAGCAAATATACCGGTCAATACAAATATTAAATTAATTTGCTGCGGTGAAGAAATGAAGAAGGCATTTAATTTTTGTGGAATTACGGATAAAAAATGGTATCCATCTTATATTGAATTATTACAAGATTCAGATGAAATAAAAAAATGGTTTTCTGGTTGTGATGTGTTTTTGATTAAAGGCTCGAGAGGAATGCAACTGGAAAAAACACTCGCTATTTGGGAGTAGAAGTTGCCTGTAATTTCCAAGTAAAGTTCGAAATACCTTCAAGTGTATCCTTTCGGCAATATTGGATATAATACATTTTCCATTTTCCAGGTTTATTAATTTTAAATAGATTTAATACCTGCCATTTAAAATGGTAAGTATTTCCGCTATGTTTTTTAGAAAGCCATGAACCATCAGGATTTGAAACCGGAAATTCTAATATTCGAAAATGGGGAGTATCTCCCGGGGAAATAATAACCTCCTTTAAAAAAAAATTAGAATAAGGATATTTTTCATCTAATGACACTTCTATCCAGGAATGAAAGTAACTTGAAGTATCTTCAAGGATAGGTTCTGCCTTAAGGGTATCAGTCCAAACCCAAGTATGATTTTTTAAACTTATAGATTCTTCAAAGGATTCATTAGAACAGGAAATCCCCCAAAGCATAAGGAGAAATATCAAAGGATTTATTTTCATCCCTATGGATTTACTTCTCCTGAACTCGGTTTGTCGGGTTTTGGCCCATCGGGCTTAGGACCAGATGGGTTGTTTTTGTTATTCGTAAACCTTTGAGAATTGTTTTGATTTTTGTTTTGAAAAGGTTTAGGTCGATTTGGATTTACGTTTCCGGGTCTAGGGGATTTATTTTGAGGATTTATAGCTTTATTTCCCTGAGCAACGGCAGGATTATTTGAATTATCGTTACTCCGACGATCTTGAATATTGTCTTTTCTGATAGGATTAGGTTTATTTTGGTTTGTGAATCCCTTCTCTGGAATTGTGCCGCTATTGTTTTTATTAAATCCTGGTTTACGATTTTTATTTTTTTGTGGATTAAGGGGTCTTTCGTTTATCTTGGATTGACCCACAACATCCACAAAGTCAAATGCTTTTTCCCTTATTTTTTCATCTGCCATTGCTTTTAATTCTTCATTAGAAAACAGATTGGTCGGTTTAATACCTTTTTTAATTAAGGATAGAAGCTCAATCACCCTTTTGACTTCTACTCCATGCCAATCGGTAGAATCAGCATAGCTAAACCACATTTTCTTTTTAAAGATATCGGTTTTTTGAAGCCTTGCAATTCCCATTTCAGTTTCAATGGATTGAACATCTGGGATACCTTTTAAAGCATCCATGTAGGTCTCTAATTCATAATTTAAGCAACATTTTAATCTGCCGCATTGTCCAGATATTTTCATCGGGTTTAAGGACAAGTTTTGATAACGAGCAGCCCCGGTTGAAACATTTTTAAAATCAGATAACCAAGTAGAACAACATAACTCCCGGCCACAAGAACCAATTCCACCTATCAAACCGGCTTCTTGTCGTAAACCAATTTGTTTCATTTCAATACGTAACCGAAACTCATCCGCCATCACCTTGATAAGCTCCCTAAAATCTACTCTATTATCAGCAGTATAATAAAAAGTAGCTTTAGTATTATCGCCCTGAATTTCTACCTCGCTGAGTTTCATTTCAACTTTCAACTTTTCAATAATCTCCCGGGTCTTGAGTAAAACCGCCATTTCTCTGCTTCGAGCTGTTTTTAGTTTTTCAAGATCGTCAGGGGTTGCAAGCCTATAAATCTTAAGAACTTTTTGAGCATCTACTTTTTTTCGTTTCATCTGCAAACGAACCAATTCCCCACTCAGGCTTATTGTACCTACATCAAACCCTCTTTCTGATTCTACTGTAATGATATCCCCAGTAACTAAATCCAGACCATTTATATTTCTGTAAAAACCTTTGTGCGTGGCTTTAAATCGAACTTCATGAATAGCATCCTGTTTGGCAACATCAGGGGATAGCATATTTCCAAACCAATCAAAGGTGTTTAGTTTATTACATCCACCAGTAGCACATCCACCTGACTTACATCCCCCTGTACTGCAACCATTTCCAGTGCTGCAAGATCCACAACCCATAATCTTTTCTATTAAATAGTTTTTTGAGGTCTATAATCAACCCTACTTCAAAATTACATATAAAACCCTCTCAGTTTTGTTTTTCACTTATTTAGAATTTAGGTCAAATTTTCAATATCATTCTATATGTTTGTATTTGTATTATGGAAATCAAAAATTCAAAGGAAGTTAAGAAAATCGGGGTAATTGGTGCAGGAGTAATGGGCAGCGGAATAGCGCAGGTTGCTGCAACAGCGGGCTTTACAGTTGTTTTATATGACTTGCAATCAAGCGCGTTAGAAAAAGCAAAAACTCAAATGATTCGGTTTTTGGATGCTTCTATTCAAAAGGGCAAATTAACAGAAGAAGAAAAAGCAATAATTCTAAATCGAATATCTTTTTCTACTGAGTTTAATGACCTTACCGCAGATTTGATCATTGAAGCAATTCTGGAGAATTTAGAATTGAAAAAACAATTAATTCAGAAACTTGAACTTCAAAATAACGAATCCACCATAATCGCTTCGAATACCTCGACTTTACCTATTACCCGAATGGCAAAGGAGGCAACGAGACCCCAAAATATTGTCGGCATGCATTTTTTTAATCCAGCTCCCTTAATGAAGTTGGTGGAGATTATTGCGGGAGAATTAACAGACCCCTACGTATCCCAAACGGTATTTGAGATTGCAGAAAAAATGGGAAAGACTCCTGTTCACGTAAAAGATGAACCGGGATTTATTGTAAACCGTGTGGCTCGTCATTATTACTTAGAAGCCCTTAGATTGGCAGAAGAAAATGTCTCTTCCTATAATGATATAGATATATTAATGGAGGCTACCGGATTTAAAATGGGCCCTTTTCGTCTGATGGATTTAATCGGCATAGAAACCAACCATGAGGTCACAAAATCTTTGTATGATGCATTTTTTCAGGAGCCCAGATTTCGACCTAGTCGTGTTCAACAAAAAAAGGTAGATGCAGGAAGTTATGGAAGAAAAAATGGTAAAGGTTTTTATGATTACCCACAATCCTAATTACCAATTCTCGATGTGGATTCATTAATTTTTTAGGAAAAATTATTTTAAACCAAAAGCCAAATCACCGGCATCACCTAAGCCTGGCACGATATACGATTTTGCCGTAAGTTCCCGGTCAATCTCCCCGACAAATATTTTCGCATGGGGTAATTGTATTTTTAATTGTTCTATTCCGGCTTCACTTGCAAGTACCGCAGCAATATATACCTCCTTGGGTTTTCCATACGACAACAAGGATTGATAACTTAATACCAAGCTTTTACCGGTTGCAATCATCGGATCGGTAATAATTAATACCCGATCTTCTAAATCGGGGCAAGCCATATATTCTACTTTTACTATAAATTCATTTCCATGCGTATGCTGGCGATAGGCAGAAATAAATCCATTATCAGCATGATCAAACATCCTTAAGAAACCATTGTGCATGGGCAGACCAGCACGCAGGATACTCGTAATCACAGGTTGTTCAGATAATACTTGCATTTCTAAAGAGCCTAAAGGGGTGATTACTTCCTTCGAAGAATAAGATAAACTCCGACTTATTTCATAGGCTAAAATTTCACCTGCACGTTCTAAATTAAATCGAAAGCGCAAACGATCTTTCTGTATGTTTTCATCTCGTAATTCAGCCTGTATTGAAGAAAACAAAGATGAACTTCTACCTAATATTGTTACCTTATCCATGAGAGCCATTTGGGAAGAGGTTCCCGTTTCAAACAAAGATACGAAATCGGCGAACCCCCTAGTCCACTGAAAAATTTCGCTATGGAAGGAATTTGAGATCCCTCAAAATCAAATAAGGTAAACCCTCTTTTTTTATAATCATGAATAGCTGAATTAAATAAGTGTGTCATAATTCCACTTTGCCTGAACTCAGGTAATACGGCTCCCGATAAATACCAAGCAGATTTTGAACATTGAAGAATTAATACCATTGCTCCTAGTTTCCCTTCTTTTGAAAAACCTGTCCATGTAGTTAAATAACCAGCAGTATAAGCCCAATTTAATAATTGAACAAATCGATTCTGAAACTTCTTAGGCATAATATGAGGGTTATTTTGAAGCAATAGATGAAAGTGATCAGGTGATTCAGTGTCACTTACCATCCAACCCTCACGTATCGATTTTTGTAAATTTCTTTTTGCCGTACCAATTAACTCCCAAGAATGGGTTAAATCTATTTGATACGTTATTCTATTTTTAATTACATAATTTAATTCTTGAGCTAACGATGATAAATTGTGTTCTAAATATTTTGGTGGAAAATATAATTCTATTCGATAGTTATCTTTTTTTAATTTTTTTAATAATTCTTTTTCAATATTTATTTGATCAATATTTTCTTTTAATATTATTCCCCCATACATACAGAATAGGGGTTGCCGAATTTCAGAAATAAACACCCATTTTTTGATAGGCATTGGCATTACGGCTATCCATTCTTGATTAGCGTTTGAGATAATATAGGTAGACCATCCTGGGCAAGCAATATCTAACCAACCCGACAATAAAAAAGGAGCACCAGAATTAGCATTAAGAATAAATGAATCCCACTGTTCAACTTTTATTTCTTTTCTGGATATTAGCTGGATATTCATAGTTAGGCAATATTCATAAAATGATGCCATAACGACTTCCATCCTTTCCACTCATCGTTTTCACTTAGTGTGGTATTGTGCCATAACAACAAGCAGTCACCCTCAAATATCTGCATAGATTCCAATAGGTTCTTAATTGTAATTTTAGAATCTTCAGGCGTTAAGCCCTGGTACTTTTGAAGCCCTCTGTCCATAGCGACTGCAGGAACTAGTAATAGTTTTGAAACCCGCTCCTGCTCCATATCATACCATGGAAAAGGCTTGCTAATCCCCCTTCTAAATCCTGCAAACTGAATGGGGCAAACTGAATATTCCCAATGAATTCCTGCTGCCTCTAATTCTCGAAAAGTATCAGGGTCTTTATATTTTAAAAAGTGTTGACGGGAATGCAAAACGGGTGCCCCAATAATTTGTGTTAATTCTTCAATTTCTTCTGTAATCCAACCTTTACGAGTAGAAGATAAATAGGAAGGATGTATTCCAATAGTAAATCCTCGGAGATGACATTTTTGAATGAGTTTGCGATAATGCGCGTTTCTCCAGGTATGCCGACCATCTTGACGGCATCTTCGTTCTATTAAAAAAAACAAATTAATTTTTTCAGGAGTTATAATTTCATCTAAAATATCAAAAGGATCTTTATTATTTACAAAACTACTCCATCGCTCTTGTAATTTAGTATGATTATTGTTTTTCAAATCTTTTAGAACCCCACCGAATTGAATTAATATATTTTTATGCAAGTATTTCCAGGGTTCATCAATATCTAAGGTTAAAATTAATTTGTTTTTATTCAGAACAATATTATCTGTTTTAATACTAAAAAAACCAGATAGATATTTTGAATACAAATGAATTAATGGAATTTTTGTCCATCCCTGTAATACAAGGGGGTGAAATTTATCATTATTTCTTCCATGTTGATCTATAGGCATCTCCCAACTTTCTGTTAATAACCGAAAAGCGGAAAGAATTAAATCAAATGGAATTTGCTCTGTTTTTTGTGGAGAAGGATACCAACCTTTAATTTCAGGGGTGTTATAAATTTCAGGAGTAGGGTTAATAGAAAATAAATCAATTTCTCCGGAACAATAAATTTGGGGCAATAAATCGATTTTTAATCCGTAGGTAATGGCTATTTGTGAATGATTTAATTCCTCAACGGATATTACCTGAATTTCAAAACCACCAACAGAAGATAATACCTCTGCCACATATTTTATTCTTGGGGATGGTTGTTTACAAACGAGTTGAATAATCATTAGAAATATTCAGAATAGAATTAGGATAAAAAACAGAATACAATTGAATTAATATTATAGTTATCCAAAAAACAAATAAACCCCAAGGTTTAAGAAAAATTACGTGCGTAAAATAATGAGCCCAATCCAAAGGAAAAAGAAAAGAATTACTCCACCCTAAAATAAAAAGGAAAATACAAGTAATAATAAATGTTTTGCGATTCGGAAACAAAGCCCATATTGCAATAGCCGCTCCGCACTGGGCAATAATGTATGTGGCCGACTCAGCCCGATAATTAAAAATAATCATCCAAATAAAAAGAGTTCCAATACTAATCTTGTTTATGATTTGTTCAGGACGTTTCAATGTTTTTTGTAATAGTATTGGAGATAGACAAATTAAATATCCGATAAATACTACTGGAAGTTTTGGAATATCTACTAAATCAAATAACGATAGAATACTCCAAATAGACAATCCTAAATTTTGATCAGCATCCATCTTTATTACCCGAATCCATTCTGTGTATTGAAAAATTAACCCGTCTATGTCTGTAAAAATAAGGGGTAAAGCAATGAGCAATATCCCCCACCCAATGGCATATCCCAATAATTGAAGAGGTTTTTTACTATTCCAAAACAATAAAGGCAAAAATGCTAAAGAATAAACTTTAATCAACCCACATAAACAGAACCATAGCGCTCCCGAGGCATTTCTGTTTTTGCTTACTTCCAGCCAGGATAACAACAATAGGCCCGCGATTAAACAATTGCTTTGGGCATTTTGTGTGGAAGCAATCATGTCATTTAGGATTAATAGCCATCCCCAGATCGACTTTCTTAATACACTAGGAAAAAGGTAGGATAAACAATAAGTTAATAACCCAATCCCCAAAAAATTCCATAAGAAAAGTCCAATTACATCCGGCAAAACAGAAAAAACACCCATAAATACGGCAAAAGAGGGACTGTATTTAAACAGATCCCAATGATCTTGTGGATGAGAAATGTATAAAGAGGTTTGAGATATTAGATGGGAAAACGAACTTTTAAAAATCAAGTAGTTATTATATTGGGGATAGAAATTATCTCCTGAATACGATTTTAAAGGAAGAAGATATTGCTGCATGGAAACGCCTACAGCAATCAGAGCCGAAATAAAAATAATTACACTCGGGCTTATTACATGGAAGTCAATTTTTTTGAACCTTGTTTTCACGCTATTCTGTATGGTTTTTTCCAATAATAGGGATGATTGTAAATGCCAAAATTTTCATATAATGAAGCTTATTAATATTAGGTTTACAAAGAGTTAAACTATCCATGTGCAAGTCGAAGTTCAAATGTCGTACTTTTGCACTTTGTTTTCTCATGCAACCTATCCGAAATATCGCCATTATTGCCCACGTAGATCATGGTAAGACCACCTTGGTGGATAAAATTCTTCACTCTTGTAAACTCTTTAGAGAAAATCAACAGACAGGAGAATTAATTCTTGACAATAATGACTTGGAACGGGAGCGAGGGATAACCATCACGGCTAAGAATGTTTCTGTGGTTTATAAAGGGGTTAAAATTAACATTCTTGATACTCCTGGTCACAGTGATTTTGGGGGAGAAGTAGAACGTGTGTTGAAAATGGCTGATGGTGTTTTGCTGCTGGTTGATGCATTCGAAGGACCGATGCCTCAAACCCGATTTGTACTTAAAAAAGCATTGGAGCTCAATTTAAAACCTATTATTGTTGTAAATAAGGTGGATAAGCCCAACTGTTATCCGGATGAAACCTTGGATAAAGTAGTTGATCTGCTGTTTGCCTTAGATGCAACAGAAGAACAGCTTGAGTTTAAGACAGTGTATGGGTCAGGTAAATCCGGGTGGATGGGTCCTGATTGGAAAACTCCTACAGGAGATATTTTTTATTTGTTAGATACAATTCTTGCTGAAATAAAAGAATCCCCCTTTACTGAAGGACCTTTTCAAATGCAGGTTACCTCCCTCGATTATTCCTCATATGTAGGAAGAATTGCCATAGGGCGTATTACGCGCGGTCTCGCTGTTGAAGGTAATGATATCGTGCTCATGAAAAGTGATGGGACTCAAAAAAAACAAAGAATAAAAGAAGTTCATTTGTTTGAAGGATTAGGTAGGATAAAAGTTAAAGAAGCCCGGGCTGGGGATATTTGTGCTTTGGTAGGAATAGAAGGGTTCGATATCGGAGATACAATTGCAGCGGCGGATCATCCCGAAGCGTTACCTCCCATTAAAGTGGATGAACCTACGCTCTCTATGCTCTTTACCATTAACAATTCTCCCTTTTTTGGTAAGGAAGGAAAGTTCGTTACGTCTAGGCATTTAAGAGATCGTTTATTTAAAGAGACTGAAAAGAATCTTGCCCTTCGGGTTATGGAAACGGATTCTCCCGATTCTTATATGGTATTTGGTAGAGGGATTCTTCACTTAGCGGTGTTAATTGAAACCATGCGAAGAGAAGGATATGAACTTATGGTAGGTCAACCTCAAGTTATCATTAAGGAAATCGACGGAATAAAGCATGAGCCTGTTGAACATTTGGTAGTGGATGTTCTGGAAGAGTATTCAGGAAAAGTAATCGAATTAGTTACTGCCCGTAAAGGTGAACTAACCATTATGGAACCCAAAGCGGATGGGCAACATTTAGAATTTGTTATTCCATCCCGCGGATTAATTGGCTTGAGATCCACCATGCTTACTGCAACCCGGGGCGAGGCCAATATGTCGCATCGTTTTATTGAATATCAGCCCATACGTCCTATGCAAACAGGGCGTCAACGAGGAGTGTTAATTTCTATGAGCTCCGGGGTAGCCGTTCCATATGCCATGTTTCAATTACAGGATAGGGGAATATTTTTCGTGGAACCGGGTTCAGATGTATATGGAGGTCAGGTTATCGGAGAAAATGCAAGAATCGGTGACCTTATCGTAAATGTTCAAAAGAGTAAACAACTTACCAACTTCCGTGCGGCTGGAACTGATGAAAATGTAAGCATGGCTCCTCCGATCAAAATGTCTTTGAGGAATCTATGGAATACATTGATAAAGATGAGTACGTAGAAGTTACCCCTAAATCCATTCGAATCCGCAAAATATATCTAGATGAAAATGAGCGGAAACGGATGAGCAGAAAAGACAATTAATTATTTTCTGCAAATTGTTGGATTTTGGGTCTAAGTAGTTTTATATAATTGCTTTAATTTAAGATCTCATTTTCTTAAAATGTTTTACATAGCTGAAAATTAATCCACCCTACAAATGACGAATACCGAAAAAGAAACCCTATTGTCAGGATTAGGAATTTCCATGAATACAATTAATTCCGGAACTTCAACAGGTACACAATGGCTATCAACCACTGAAACAAACAAACTCTCGGTTCCATCTCCAGTCGACGGGGCTTTAATAGCAGAAGTAGAAATTACGGATCTGGAAAGCTACCGTCAAGTTGTAACAACCGCACAGGCTGCTTTTAGGATTTGGAAACAAACTCCAGCACCTAAGCGGGGAGAAATCGTCCGCCAAATTGGGGATGAACTAAGAATTCATAAGGCAGAACTAGGAAAGTTAGTATCCTGGGAAATGGGTAAAATTTATCAGGAAGGATTAGGAGAAGTTCAAGAGATGATTGATATCTGTGATTTTGCAGTGGGTCTTTCCCGTCAGCTCTATGGCTTAACTATGCACTCTGAACGCCCCGGTCATAGAATGTATGAACAATGGCACCCCATCGGAATTGTTGGGATAATTTCAGCTTTTAATTTTCCAGTTGCCGTATGGGCTTGGAATAGTATGATTGCTGCCGTTTGTGGAGATGTTACCATCTGGAAACCTAGCGAAAAAACACCCCTAACCGCTATCGCTTGTATGCATATCATTTCAACGGTTTTGAAGAGAAATCAATTACCCGAAGGAATATTTTGCTTAATCTCTGGGGGAATGGATGTCGGAAAACGATTGGTTGAAGACACAAACGTTCCCTTAATTAGCGCGACAGGCTCTACCCGTATGGGAAAAATAGTTGGACAAACCGTAGCAGCGCGTCTTGGAAAAAGTTTGTTGGAATTAGGCGGTAACAACGCAATTATTTTATCCCCTGAAGCTGACTTAAAACTTGCCATTCCTGCCATTGTTTTTGGGGCTGTCGGTACTTGTGGCCAAAGATGCACCACGACCAGACGACTGATTATTCATTCCTCTATTTATGATAAAGTATTAGGCATCCTTAAAGAAGCTTATCAAAGCTTATCAAAAGTAATTGGAGACCCTAGAAAAGATGGTGTTTTAATTGGGCCCTTAATTGATCCCTTAGCCGTTACTAATATGCAAGACACCTTAGCCAAAGTAAAAGCAGAAGGTGGCCATGTGGTGTTTGGTGGACAAGTGCTTTCAGGTGAAGGATATGAAAGTGGAACCTATGTGGTGCCAGCCATTGTAGAAGCGAAAAACGAGTATCCATCTGTTCAACATGAAACGTTTGCGCCAATTCTTTATTTGTTGACTTATGAAACCATAGAAGAAGCAATAGCAATTCAAAATGGGGTGCCCCAAGGTTTGTCCTCTTCGATGTTTACCAGAAACCTTCAAGAAGCTGAACAGTTCTTAAGTGCGAGCGGGTCGGATTGTGGTATCGCAAATATTAATATCGGTACTTCAGGAGCAGAAATTGGTGGAGCCTTTGGAGGAGAAAAAGAAACTGGGGGTGGAAGAGAATCAGGTTCTGATGCCTGGAAAGCTTACATGCGTCGCCAAACCAATACCATTAATTATTCTAATGCATTACCATTAGCGCAAGGGATAAAATTTGAATTTTAATTTGAATCTGTTTTTTCCTTTGACGAATTCCTGATGAGGTAATTATCATCCTATGGAAAATAAACGTATCTGCTTTTATTTTAATCCCTACCCGGAAAAGGATCGCTGGATTAAATATGATAGATATGTTCGAATGATCATTCGAAGAATCGTTAGAGGGAAACCCTATACTTCCGGTATTGATAAGGTGTTTGTCAATCTCAAAAAAGGATTAGACTTACTGCAAGTTCCTTATGTAGTAAACGTACCTTTTCACAGGCTTACTCCTAACGACCAGATTTTGTTTATGGGTCGCGGTCCTACTTGGCTCGAAAAGTATATTAAATCGGAAAAAAAACATCCATTCGCAGCAGCTATCGGGTTTTCTTCTCATCCCATCGAGATTAAAGATATAATGGAAGGGCAGCCATTAATTGCTTATTTCTCACATTGTTCCTGGGTTAATGATATTTATGCAGGATATTTTGGAAAGGATAGATGCTTGACTTGGCCGGCTGGCGTTGATACAGAAGCCTATCCTATTTTGCCTCTTGAACACAAGACCACAGACTTTTTGATTTATCGAAAAATTAGGTGGAATGTGGAAGCTGAAACTAACCGGATTGTAGAACCCATTCGAAAGGTACTGCAGAAAAAGGGATTTACCTGGAAAGAAATCCTATATCTATCCTATAAACCAGAACAATTAAAGGAATTGCAAAGAACCTGCAAAGCTTTGATTTTTGTTACGGAGCATGAAACACAAGGGTTTGCTTTGCAAGAATGTATGTCCACAGGAATGCCAGTGTTGGCATGGAATGAAGGCATCGTTCGAGATCCATATTATGGTCAATGTGGAACCCTCAACCCTCCGGTAACTGCGGTTCCATTCTTTGACGAAACCTGTGGAAGAACGTTTACTACCATTGAATCTTTCGAGAATACTTTAGATCTGTTTTGGGAAGAATTTCAGCAAAACAAATACAATCCTGCTCAGTTTATTAGAAATAATTTTACACTCCAAAAATCAGCTGAGATTATGTGCGAAAAACTAAACACTGTATATAATAAACTAAGATTATAATCGAAGTAGATAATATAGGGTATATGTTATCTCGTATACATAAAGCCTAAAGATAAAGCCTGTGTATACTGAACACTCGTATCCATATCTTTATCATACAAAACAGTACCTGAAAGATTTACATTCACATACTTATTTACTTTTGCAGTTAAAATTAAATCTAATCTAGAATCGGCAGTTTTAGGTGTTTCATAATTGTAAAACAAACTATACCTCGATTTTAAATTTAGGTTTTTCATAATATTTCGATCTACATCAACCACTAACAACATTGCCATTTCAAAGCGGGTTTTTTTACCGGCTTTTACCCCATAATTGCTGGGAACATTTCTATACAAGGTAGTATCTAATACAAATGTTTGGCGAAGCGTACCAAACCCCGCACGCGTGGAGAGCCATTGGCCACGTTTATATTCCAACCCAATAGATTGGGTAAAATAAGCCGGAGCAAAAAACTTAGAAATCAGCGCACTACTTTCGATTCCATCTTTGCTGAGTTCATATTTAAATCCCGCATCAAACTGACTTTGAAAATTTAAAGACCCAAAAACATAAAAATCATGATGTACCTTATAGCCATATTTTTGATCTATAAATATTCGGTCTGTTGTTTTTCGAATAGATTGCCCTTTGTTCTGAACAGAACCATAGCCTAATTGAATATCACTAACATATTCTGACTTATCACTCGCATAATTGATTTTATCTGTAAACACAGCACCCAAAGCGACTGAATTTGTTCCCCCACCTTTCCAATTATCACTAAAAGTGGATTGGTTGATGTTAAAGCCTGCTTGAAGACTATGATTCCACCCTCGGATAGTGTCATCCAAATGCACAGGTTTTAAGTCGGGAATTTGCGCCCAAATCTGGGCAATCACAAAGGTTAAAGTAAACAGCGTGAATTTATACATGGAGTTGATGTTGAAGCAGGAATTGGGCCCAAAGAAAATCTTCAGGGGTGTCAATATCTACAGAAGAGTTCAACGACATCAAATAAGGTTTTACCCGACCTAAGCTGTGTAAATCGCCAGCTTCAAGCCAGGCTTTCTTTCTAAACCAATACAAAGCACCGTTGAGTCTAACCCTTTTTCCAGATTGCCGCGACAAAGATACTGGAAGTGTTGGCACTAAAAGTCCAGTTTCTGTTATTTCTCTAAGGGAGTGTTCAAGAATATATTTTGCCTCTGTTACA
Source organism: Sphingobacteriia bacterium (assembly GCA_009924095.1). GTDB lineage: Bacteria > Bacteroidota > Bacteroidia > J057 > RFSG01 > RFSG01. Next base: position 34,860 of record RFSG01000001.1, on the reverse strand, counting down.
GAAAACAGTCCTTCTGTTTCTTCGGATAATTCTAAAGAACTATCCAGTATATGTTGAGCTGTGCGAAACGGAGATGTGGGTTGTAATAATAAAATCCATTCGGCTGACCATTTATATTTCTCATATAGATAAATTAAAACTTCTTGGGTAGAGGTGGTATCTTGAGCCCATTGTTCAGGTCTTTTGTCCCGATAAACAATACCTTCTTTTGCGGCTAATTCTAAAAGGGTGGAATCATCCGAACTAAAAATAATTTGTTCTGGAGTAAAAACCGACAAGGCTGTTCGGAGGGTATAGGAAAGCAGAGGAATTTCTCCCAACAACAATTGGTGCTTTCCTGGTAACCTTTTCGATCCTCCTCTTGCTGGAATAATCACTTGGACGGATAAATCATGTAAATGTGTATTTTGCATGGAAGAAGTTTAAAATCATTTAGGGATAGTATTAGCGATGAATCAGGATCCACTAATTTCTGAAGATTATTTTACTCGAGTGTATGAAGTAGTGGCATTGATCCCCTATGGCAAAGTAACATCATATGGAGCAATTGCCCGTTATTTGGGTACCGCTTCCGCTGCCCGAATGGTGGGATGGGCAATGAATCATGCACATGTAAATCAACCGCAATTGCCCGCGCATCGAGTAGTGAATAGAAACGGCTTATTGACTGGAAAAGCACATTTTTTTCCAGTAAGTATGCAGGAGAGATTAGAGGCTGAGGGGATACAGGTAAAAGAAGATGAAATCGTAGATTTTACACAGCACTTTTGGGATCCCGTTGTTGAACTTCAATTCTCCTAAAAATATACTTTAGTTATAATATATAAGGTTATTATTGTCTTATTTCTCATAACAAAGGCAACTATTTTTCCTTTTATTTAAAAATCTGTCCTTGTTACTTTCCATCATGGGAGAATATTTTCTTCAGATGGTCTGGCAAAAATTATGGTTTGATTTTCGGGAATTAAAAACAACCAAGGGCGAATCTCTTCAGATATTGTTTCCAGGATATTTAAACCTGAACCAAGGTCCCGATTTTCTGGAGGCCCGAATTCGAATCAATCATCAAATAATTACAGGTCCTGTTGAAATTCATTTGAAAGGAGACGATTGGTTTAAGCATCAACATCACGAAGATCCGGGGTATTCTGGGGTTGTTTTACATGTAGTTAGTGAACGAGGACAAATGCAGGCGATTACCCAAAATGGAAAACTCATTCCTGAAATTGAAATAGGAGAATTGATTTCGGAGAATGCTCGTCAGAAGTATGATCAGCTCAGCCGATCCATTTCCGACCTACCTTGTGACGGACAATTACATTTAATCCCAGATTCTTTACGTGAAGAATGGTTGGGTCAAGTATGGCAGGAAAGATTACATCATAAAGTAGAAAAATGGGAACGATTGTTAAATCAATTTGAGGGTGATTTACATCGGGTATGGTTGATTCAACTTGGACCCTTGATGGGTGGCCCTGTAAACGGTCCTTTATTTTGTCATTTACTGGAATCTATTCCTTGGAGAGTAATGCCAAAACTTAGAGATAATCCTGATCACCTAGAAGCATTGTTGCTCGGTATGGGCGGATTTTTATATCGAACCAAAGAAAGAGGGTATATCGCAGAATTACAATCGCAATGGATGTTCCTAAAATATAAATACAACTTAAAAGAACTTACCTCCCCCAATTGGAAATACTTACGTATGCGACCTATTGCCTTCCCAGAAGTTAGGATATCCTTAACTGCGGCACTTTGGAAAGTATTTCAGGGCCCCCCTTCCGAATCGCATGAATCGCTTCTATTTACCTCAACTTTGCAAGCCTCCAGTTATTGGGCTACACATAGTAGGATGGGCGTTATTTGTAAACCCAGACCGATCCCTACTGTGGGAGAAAACCTTAGACGTTTACTATGGATGAATGTATGGCTACCCGGAATTTTATTACGTCGTAAGATGGCAGGAAAAAAAAGTTTTTCTGAGTTCCCAAACCTAAAACTGCCTCCAGAAGAAAATAGAATAACCCGCAGATTTCAACAAGCTGGAATGATTGCCAATACTGCAGCTGAAGCCCAAGCGCTGATAGGTTTATATAAGGAATATTGTTCTGGGCATCGGTGTTTAAACTGTGCTTTCGGCCAATGGATAATTGCTCCCTTCGATTCCATTCCTGAAAAAAAGTAATTTTAAAGGATGTTACCAATAATAATCCTTGGAGTAGGTTCAGTTGCAAGAATTGCAGCCGATATTTTACGCCTAAATGATAATGTAGTGTATGGTTTTTTTAACTTGGAAACCCATCCTTCGGATAAGGAAAACACGCTTCATGATATATCTATTTTAGGTACTGTACATGATTCTTTATTTACCGAATTGGTTCTCGAAGAGGGAAAAGTAGATATTGTGATTGCAGAGATGGATATTCATTTAAGGCGAGAATATTATCAAATTTTACAAGAAACTACTCAACGAATGCCACGTACAGTAATTCATCCTACGGCTATTATTTCCGACCATGCGTTTATTGGACAAGGGAATATCATTGGGGCTGGGGTTTGCATTCAACCAGATGCTAAACTGGGTGACTTTTCTGTTTTAATGCCCTATGCTGTAATTGAAACAGATGCTACTGTCGAAAAATGGGTGAATCTCGGTACGCATACAGTAATATCTTCTGGCGCTATAGTGGAAGAAGAGGTGTTTGTAGGGAGTGCTGCTGTGATTGCTTCTGGAATTGTAGTTCAAAAGGGTGCTCAAATTGCCCCGAGTTCATTAGTGATTAATTCTGTTGGCCGAAATCAGGCTGTTGCGGGTAATCCTGCTGCGGTGATCAATAAATAAACTTTAGTTATATTAAATAGTGATATTGTATCTAAGGTTACTTTCTTATGTGTTCCAGCCAATCTAAACAGAAGTCGTAATTTAAGGAACCTTGATCATCAAAAAACGAAGACCCTATCACTACTCCTTTAACTGTTCTGTTTTGTAAATCAGATAATAATTCAGCATTAACAGAATTCGGCAATTCAACCCAAACCTTATCTAAATTACCAGTAAGGGGTATTTCTGAATAATGATATTGAATTGAAATATCACTTGGCAGATGCATAGTCTTCGGCGAGTTCATACAAATCAGGGATTGAATATTCGGATGTTTTTGTAAATAATTTATATCAGAGGATTGGAGTAAACTAAATTCCAAATCCCCGATATCTCCTGGGCCTGTGGTTTCAGTCCACATCCCAATTTGAGGGCCACTCAACCAACCTTGAATTTCTTTCACCAAGGCAGAAGAAACTTTTCCAGCATCTCCGGTGACAAAATTAAATACCAAAAAATCTATTCCTTCAGCAGCCGCAAAACGAGCGTCTTGCAAAGATCGAATCCCATCAATTTTTAATAACATATTTTCAAAATTAACAGATTAGCGAGGGAGGCTGTAAAAATTTGTAACTTTATATTCGTTTTGGCGCTGTAGTTCAATGGATAGAATGGGAGTTTCCGGAACTTTTGATGAAGGTTCGATTCCTTCCAGCGCTACTAAAATGAAAACCCTTCAAATTTTTTTTGAAGGGTTTTTTGTTCGAATCAAGTTTAATACTTTTCAAATAATCATGATTAAAGCATTTTAATAGGGGAATTGTAGGGTTCGATTCTGCTTTGCTTCCTTGAATTAATTCTTATTTATGGTATCTCTAAAATTTATTATTGATCAAATTCAAAATCAATTTTATCATTACCTCCTTTTCATCAGGGTTGCTTTGCGCTACTAACAATGCAAGTACTACCAAGGCATTGTCGTTAATTTTCAGCTCTCCTGAATCTTTAAAGCAGTGTTTGTTTTTTTCGAGAAACCAGATAAAAAGAAACGAGCCTATGCGTTTATTCCCGTCTGTGAAGGGATGATTCTTAATGATGAAATACAATAAGTGGGCGGCTTGTTCTTCGATACTTTTGTATAATTATTCCCCTCCAAAACTTTGAACTATATTTCCAAGTATGCCTTTGAAACTTTCATCTTTTTGATTGCCGAAAACTTCAGATGCTACTTTTTGATCGATGAGTTGTTTTTTTAGTTCTTTAATTGCTACCAAGGCTTCACTGTATTGAATCTCATAAGTGATATTCTCATTTAGTTTTTCAACAGCTAGTTTATTTGAGTCAAACTGGTTGAGGAGGATAAAACTTTTTGTGTAGCTAGTAATAATTTCCAAGAGACCTTTTGCCTCTGATAATTTCAAATCACCTATTTCACCGGAGGTCTGAATTAGTGTTATGGCTTTTTCAAGTTCTTTTAGATTCTTGTTGTGTTCTTGCAATCGTTTTTCATTCAGAGCATATCCTTTTAATAGGTAATCTTTTAGACGTTGAGAAGCCCATTGGCGGAACAGGGTACCTTGTTTTGAGTTGACTCTATAACCTACGCTAATTATTAAGTCAAGATTATAATGATCAATCTGGCGCTCAACCTCCCGTTTTCCTTCTTGTTGAACTTGTCGGGATTTCCGACAAGTTGCCGCTTCTTCCAATTCACCACTTTTGTAAATGTTCTTGATGTGCTCTGTTATATTCGATCTGCTACTCTGAAAAAGTTCTGCCAATTGTTGTTGACTAAGCCAGACAGTATCACCTTCAAACATTACATCAATCTGGGTCTTCTTGTCTTTTGTTTGATATATTTCTATTTCATTCATTTGTTTTTTTCAATGAATTTGGCCGCTTAAGTTTTGTCAAGTCCCTGAATTCCTGTATCTTCTTAACGATAAAGCACTTCTTTACTGTATTCAAACCCCAGTTAGAAAATGGAGTGTTGGCATATTATTTTTTTTGAAAAGGTAAGGGCGCATTTATAAGATGAAGTTAGAGTTTATGGAAACATGAAAATAATCAATATGAGGCATCATTTATTGAAGTAAACAAGGTAAACCTATCATACTAGCTTAAGCTAACTCCAACGATCATGCCCTATATTTAATTTCTCGCTAGCAGTAACCATCCGCAATTTTTCAATGATTATTTACCCTCTTCAAATTATTCCATTACCATTGTCATTTTAGTAATTTTGATCCTACATGATTAAGCCTAAAAACGCAATAAAAGTGGGTATCTCCTTAGGAGACTACAACGGGATTGGACCTGAGCTTGCCCTTCGTGTTCTGGAGGATCCCAGGATTACTCAACTTATGATTCCCATTATTTATGGTTCCGGAAGAATTTTGCAACATTATCGCAGGTTGGTTTCTGGAGTTGAACGGTTTTCTTTTCAAACCATTACAGACCCTCAACAGGCAACCCCGGGTAAAATTTGGTTAATCGAATGTTTACAGAATCCTGAACGCGAAAGAGTAGAACCCGGAAAAGCCTCTGAACATGCGGGAAGAGCAGCCTTTCAATTTTTATCCATCGCTGTTAAACATCTAAAAGAAGGAAAAATAGATACCCTTTGTACTTTACCGATTGACAAAGCAACCATTCAACAAAAGGAATTTAATTTTCCCGGGCATACCGAATATTTAACACATCAGTTTTCTGCTTCGGATGCTTTAATGATTATGGTGGAAGAGGAGTTAAGATTGGCCACGGTAACTAGCCATATTCCCTTAAAGGAAGTATCTTCTCAAATAAGTGCTGATAAAATTTACAATAAATTGAAGCTATTTAGTTACTCGCTTCAAGTTGATTTTAACATTGATAAGCCTAAAATTGCGGTTTTAGGATTAAATCCACATGCAGGAGATGGTGGATTATTAGGGAAAGAGGAAAAAGAAAAAGTTGAAGTAGGCATTGAGAAAGCCCGAAAAGAGGGCTTACGCATACTAGGGCCTTATGCAGCAGATGGTTTTTTTGCACATGGACTTTTCCGACAATTTGATGGGATACTAGCGATGTATCATGACCAAGGATTAATCCCCTTTAAATTGCTGGCAGAGGGAAAAGGGGTTAATTATACTGCAGGATTACCTGTCATTCGAACTTCCCCAGACCATGGAACCGCCTACGATCTTGCGGGAAAAACAATAGCCGATTTAGACAGCTTCCGCCATGCCCTATTTCTTTCTTTAGATGTGTTTCAGACTCGAAATGAAAATCTTACCCTTCGTTCCGGAGCCTTAAAAGCGAAAGTTCCAGCAGAACTTATGCGGGAAGATGAAGTTGCTCCCCTGAATAAAGAGTAAAAAGGTCGAGTTTGCTGATTCGGGTTCTACCCTTTTATTATCTTTGTAACACTTAAAAAATCCTTACTATGAACTTCATTGTCTCCTCTGCTGCCCTGCTTAAACAATTGCAATTGGTGGCAGGTGTAGTTCCCTCCCGTTCGGTATTGCCGATCATCGAAAACTTTTTGTTCGAAATAAAAAAAGACAAACTTGAAATTACCGCGACCGATTTAGAAATCTCGATGAGAACTTCTTTGGCAATTGAAACCCGAGGAAGTGAAATCAAACTTGCGGTTCCTGCCAGAATTATTCTGGAAATCTTGAAAAACCTTCCAGAACAACCCGTAACGTTTACGGTGAACGAAGACAATTTCGGGGTTGAAATCAGTTCTGAAAATGGGAAGTATAAATTAACCGGAGAAAACGGGGATGATTTCCCTCAAGTTCCTGAGGCTACTCAAACCGGTAGTGTGAGAATGCCTACCGAAGTATTATTAAAAGCTATTCAAAAAACACTTTTTGCAGCTTCTACCGATGAGTTAAAACCCGCAATGAACGGAATGTTGTTCAACTTCACCGATTCAGGGGTAACATTTGTGGCAACAGATGCCCACCGTTTGGTTAGATATCGCAGAGTGGATATTACGGTAAAAGATAAAATTTCTATCATCGTACCGCAAAAAGCATTAAATCTCATGAAGAATTCTTTGGTGAGTTCGGATGAAGTATTAACCATAGAATATAATGAAAACAATGCATTTTTTAGTTTAGGAAATACCTTATTGGTATGTCGCTTAATTGCTGACCGATATCCTGATTATGAAAATGTAATCCCTACGAATAATCCCAATAAATTAATTATTAATAAAAGGGAATTAATAGGTACTTTAAAAAGGGTAAATATTTTTGCCAATCGTACAACACATCAAATTCGATTTAAAATAGCAGGAAGTGAATTAACCATTTCTTCCGAAGATGTTGATTTTGCGAATGAAGCAAAAGAAACATTAAAATGTATTTATGATGGGGAGGATATGGAAATCGGATTTAATGCTACCTTTTTATTAGATGTAGTAGCGAATATTGATACCCAAGATGTGGTGGTTGAATTATCCACTCCAAATCGGGCAGGTATTGTAGTTCCGGATGAACAAGAAGAAGGCGTGAATTTATTAATGCTCGTGATGCCGGTGATGTTAAATACCTTCACGGCTTAAGTAGTCTTAAATAATATTATCATTGATTAAAAAAAACCCTCTGAATTGAGGGTTTTTTTTTGGTTAAAGCGGAAGGTGCGATAGATTAAGGGTTAGGGCAAAAATTGGTTTTGTAATTTTTTGGGTTTAGTTTAATTCTGAAATTGTATTTCAGTATCATGAATATTACTTAAACTCGGTAACATATTAATTTCTTTAAATCAGGTACCTTTTTAAATCAAAATTAATTTACAAGACATGAAAGCAATCTATAGCTCAATTAAAAAATGGTACTCCTTGAGTAAAATCATCATATTTATTTTTTTCTTGAATTTTGCAAGTAAGGAATCGGTTGCGCAAATCACGATAACCCCAATTGACAGTTTTGAAATTGATACTAATCGATTCGGACAATTCTAAAAAGAAAAAGAACCCTTAATAAGTACGATAATCTTATGGAGGCTTTTAAACGAAAAAAACAGCGTTGCAAATTTATGATTTAGGTAAACCTTCGCCTGAATTAATTTATGACGAGTTAATTATTGATGGTTACTTTTTTGAAATTGTGGGAATTCAGGATAAAGACTTATGGGTATTGAAATATAATTTTTATAGCCGAAATAAAAATCCGCTAGTAATTCGATATAAATTAAATTATAAATAAAAAGACTAATGGTTTAATTCTTGTATTTATTCCATTGAATAATTACAAGTTCCCCAGATTAAAATAATACACTTAAAAGGTAGATGCTAATTAAATCAGATTTAATTATAAAGTTCACAATTAAAGTAATTATTTATTTCCCCCTAAAAGAAAAAAGAATAAAACACTATACCCAAGTATTCCAGCCGTGTTTATCAGCAACCATACCTGTTCTTATCTCATGTAAGATTTTCTTAAATTTAAGACTTAAGGCATTTTCTGTTATTTCTGGAAGTTCATATAAATGATCTTCAATACTGATATGCCGAATAGGGGCAACTACCGCAGCAGTTCCTGCACCAAAGGCTTCTTGTAATTTGCCTTCTTGTAATAACGTTTTTAGATGCTCTATTGAAACGGGTTTTACTTCTGCAGGAATTCCTAAATCTTTTGCGATTTGAAGAATAGAATCACGGGTTACACCATCTAAAATAGAGGTAGATAAAGGAGGTGTTACTAAAGTTCCCTCTATTACAAAAAACACATTCATCGTTCCAGATTCTTCAATGAATTGATGTCCTTTTGCATCAGTCCATAATACCTGGTCAAAGCCTTCTTCTTTTGCTTTGGCAGTGGGGTAAAAAGAACCCCCATAATTTCCTCCACACTTCGCAAAACCAGTACCTCCTTCAGCAGATCTTACATAATTCATTTCCACTTTAACTTTTAAGGGCTGAGCGTAATAAGGTCCAACGGGAGAAGTAACGATCATAAAATAATATTCGTCAGCAACTTTAACGCCTAATCTTGCTTCAGAGGCAAATACAAATGGGCGGATATATAAACTACAGCCTTCCTTTTCCGGTACCCAGTTAGAATCGGTTTTAATTAAGGTTAATAATCCTTCTTTAAATAAATCAAAAGGAACGGCAGGCATAGCCATTCTGTCTAGAGACCGGTTAAATCGGTCGTGATGTTTTTCTAATCTAAAGATGGATATTTTTCCTTCTGGGGTACGATAGGCTTTCATTCCTTCAAAGACAGTTTGTCCATAGTGTAAGGCTAATGCTACCGGACTTAAGGGAATTGGGGCGAAGGGAACAATCACAGGCGATGCCCATTGTTTATTGATCCATTCGGCTTTAAACATGTGGTCAGCCACATATTTCCCAAATTCAAGATGGTTAAAATCAATACTAGATAAATGGCTTTGAGCGGTTTTGGTAACTGGGATTTGAAGGGCTGTCTGCATACTGCAATTTACGGGAGAAGTTTCAATTATTCGTTAGGGATTGAGGCTCTTTTCGGAATTGAATTCGAAAGATAAAACAAAGAATGGGGATTGAATAATTCTGGTTAAGAGTTTTTTAGTAAGACGAGCACACAGCGAAGGTATTTTATACTCAGCAGAATAAATTTTACAATTATATTTTCGGTAAGTTCAACAATCTGCTAAATGATTATTCATAAATCTTTATCGAGGATTTAGAAACATCCTAAAATTAATTATCTACCTCTGAGTCTCCATGCCGAATCTTCATGAGATTGAGTGGTTACTGCGGTTGTTTTAGAATTAGATACTTCGGAAAGTTTTGCGGTTATCCAGGCAGCGGCAATTTTTTCTTTTTCAGTGGCAGAGGCATCTAATACCTCTGGGGTGAAATATTTATGAATAAAATTTGTGTCGAATTTACCGGAAACAAAGGCTTCGTGTAACAGAACATATCTGCAAAAAGGCAAAGTAGTTTTCACTCCTTTGATTTTATATTCATCAATGGCTCGAATCAATCTTTCAATAGCTTCCTGACGTGTGCGGGCATGCACAATCAGTTTAGCAATCATCGGGTCGTAATAAATCGGTATTTCCATTCCTTCTTCGAAGCCATCATCTACTCTAACGCCTGGGCCCATGGGTCGCTCATATACGGACAAAGTGCCGATATCGGGCAAAAATTGATTGGCAGGATCTTCTGCATATACCCGAACTTCAATGGCATGTCCGTGGATATGAAGGCTCTCTTGAGAAATAGTTAAAGGTTCCCCTTCGGCAATCCGAATTTGTTCCCGAACTAAATCTAATCCCGTAATCATTTCTGTAACCGGATGTTCTACTTGTAATCGGGTATTCATTTCTAGGAAATAAAAGTTGGCGTTTTCATCTACCAGAAATTCTACGGTTCCTGCATTATAATAACCGCAGGCTCTGCAAACATTGACCGCAGCTTCGCCCATTTTTTTACGAAGTTCAGGGGTCAACACCGAAGAGGGTGCTTCTTCAATTACCTTTTGATGTCTTCTTTGAATCGAACATTCCCGTTCAAATAAATACAGATAATTTCCAAAATGATCTCCTAACACTTGAATTTCAACATGTCGAGGAGAGCCCACAAATTTTTCAATAAAAACAGATCCATCTCCAAAAGCATTTAAAGCTTCAGATGTTGCCCGATTCATTTGTTCAATAAATTCATTGGGGGCATTTACCACTCGCATTCCTTTGCCCCCCCCACCAGCAGATGCTTTAATTAAGATGGGGTATCCGATTTGCAAAGCAATTTTTTCGGCTATTTCAACATCACCGATGGCTTCATCGGTTCCAGGAACCATCGGCACATCATACGCTTTTACCGCTTGTTTGGCTGCAATTTTAGAACCCATCGTTTCCATAGCTTCTGGAGAGGGGCCAATTAATACTAAGCCAGCTGCCTTTACTTTTCTGGCAAATCCGGCATTCTCAGATAAAAATCCATATCCAGGATGTATTGCATCCGCTCCTCGATCAAGGGCTACTTGAATAATATTATCTCCATTTAAATAGGATTCGGAAGAAGGGGCTAACCCAATATAAATGGACTCATCAGCATATTGAACATGGGGAGAATGACGATCTGCTGCTGAAAAAACCGCAACGGTTTTTATGCCCATTTCTTTGGCGGTTCTTAGAATTCTCAGGGCAATTTCACCCCGATTTGCTACCAGCAATTTTTTAATTTTTTTACCTGACATTTAGTAAAGGTTATTTTATAGAATCTTCAGAAATTTCACTCGAATCAAAATCAACCGCATCCAGAGAATCTAACATCCGGGTGATATCGTCCGCTTGTTGGATTACCGTTTCGGTTGTTGCTTTTTTAGCTTTTTTTTGCCGGCTTTTACATCCTTCAATCGCCAAACACGCAATACCAAAGAATAGCAATAAGGCAAATGGCCAATGGGTTTTCATACCCCAAATGTACAACAAGAAAAAATTGTTTTGATTTCAACTTTTGCCCGATAATTAAATAAACTACTTCAGTATTTAGGATAAAATCAAAATCATCCTTCTGGTTTATTTTTTTATTTTCATTCGGGTTAAAATGCGTTCGGCAGCAATAATGCCCCCTAAGGCAACGCCAGGAATTCCTTGTCCGGGATATACAGTATCTCCACATCGAAAGAAACCTGGAAAAGGAGTTAAAGAACCTTTCATTAAAAACACTGGAGCTTTCAAAGATTGAGGAATTCCCCCTACCGTTCCCCATTTTCGATAAGTCCAATTTTCCCAAGTAACTGGAGTTGCAGATTGAATGAAAAGAATTAAATCTTTTTTAAATCCGGGCAATCGTTCTTCGAGAAGTTGAATAATATAGTTTTCTACTAAATTTTTTTCTTGAAAATAAGATTCTTTTTTTCGAAACCATTTTTCAGGATTTTCAGCATGTGTAGAAATTGAAAGAACTCTTTCTCCTACCGGGCAACGGATTGTATCCCCTTTCGCAGAAATAGAAACAAAAACACTGGTTGAATTACAAATCGGAATATGTTGATTTACGGGTAAAATAAATTGATGATGTAAAGTGAGATTATCGGGTAATTCATCTTGCATTACAATTCCTAATGTAAATGCACCCCAATAATTACGCTGTTTATCGGCTTGTGTTTTTGTCCATTTATTTATTTTGCCTTCTGTTATTTCTGGAAGATTCCAAATCGGAATATTAGAAAGAATATTGTGGGATTCATAAGATTGTCCTTTATGATCAATTACTTGATAAATATTTTTATTGTTTAATTTAATAGATACTACCTTTCTTTTCATTTTAATTTCCCCTCCTTGTAATCGGTATTCTCGTATTAAAGCTTTGGGCAAGGTAATCATTCCACCAGGCAAGTAATAATTGCTATAATGCGTGTAACATAAAGCAGGAGCTGCGAATAAAAATGGGGTATTTTCAGCAGTATTTTGTGCGGTAATAATTAATTGTTCATCAATAAATCGTAAAAATTCAGAATGATTTTCTAAACCAAATCTTTTCAAGATAGTTTTAGTACTTAAGAAGGCATATTTCAATAAAAACGCATCGCGGGGATTATTTTGCAATGCCAGATAAAGTAAGTCGCGAAAACAAGTAGGTGGAAAGCGTAGGTTAGAGCCAGATATTTTCCATACAATATTGGATAATTTCCAAGCGAGCCTCCAGAATTTTTTAATTCCTTCTTCGTCTCCAAATTGTTGAGCTGATATTTCTAACCATTCTTCAAATGACTTTGTGCGGGTAATGGATTTTCCATCTAGCCAAACCGTCATACTGGGATTTAATTCATTTTTAACTAAAGAAAATCCGATTACTTTTTGTAAAAGATATAGGGGTTGATATTCATCAAATCCGATTAAAGTTGTTGCCCCAGCCTCAAATACATAACCTTTACGAGGATAGGATGAACAACAACCTCCAGGCAAATGATTTGCTTCTAACACTAAAACCTTTTTTTGATGTCGGGCAATCCAAGCAGCAGCGGTTAGTCCACCGATTCCCGAACCAATAACAATCAGATCATACATTGTTAGTAACAAACCCTAAAACCCGTATTAATCGTTCAGATTAATTAAAGAATTACAATAATTCCTTAAATAGGGAAAGCCAACGGGATCTTTGGTTCCATACCCAGAGGGTAAGGCAAACCAATAAAAAAGTTAGGATAGCAAAGAGAATGGGATGGGAGGTAATTACTTCAAAAGGGGGAGCAGGAGGATCAAGTATTTGAAATAATGGAGCTTCTTGACGGACTTTTTGGGTGGCTTCTTCTTTCATTACTGCAACAGCAGTATAAAGTTGTTCTAACACTGCTTGTTGTTGTAACAATTGTTTAAGATTTACTTCTACGCCATACTTAGCTGTAAACCTTTGTTTGTCGCCCCATTCTGCAACAGTTTTCGATACAGATAATAATTCTTTATATAATGAATCGGCTCTAAAATTTAAATATTCTAATTGTTGTTGGTTCCTTAACCATTGCCGATGTTGATGCAATTTTTTAGTAACAATTAATAATTGATTAGAAAGGGCAAGGGTTAGGTTTTGATTTGCCGATTTATATTTAACTGAAATAAATCCTTCTTCATCCACAAATACAATTAAATTTCTGTTTAAATATCTATGACCAAATGTTCGCAATGATTCTCCTGAAGCAGGAGGGGGTTGTAGAATGGAAAGGATTAAATTTCGTTCTAAATAATCTTCTTTTAACCAATCATTAATAGTTTGGGATTTATCATTAATATTAATTGAATCTTTTAATAATTGGTTTCTAAGTGCAGCACTTCCTAAAATAGCTTTTAAGGTTCCTGTTCCTGAGCTTGCTGTGGGATTTACAATTCCCAATAAATTATTTAAAGGTGCTGCAGCGTTAGCTTCCTGTTCAGGAAAAATAACCACATTAACTTGATATACTGGGGGAATTAAGGCTTGCCACACGCCCACCAATAAACTTAATGCGCTACAAATTAACCATCCTTTCATGGGCATAAATCCAAGAAGGTTTCGGATAATTTGCATAGGGGCAAAAAGTAAGGGTTATTTAACTTGATTTAATAAAACAAATATGGTAACCAAACTCGATATTATTCCCACTAATTGTTGTGCATTTATACCACTTTCAGTTCTCGCAGCAATAATGGTAGCTCCTTTTTCAATTAAAGGATAGGACCGTAAGAAAAAATAAGTTTTTGTTCTTTTAATTTTCCCATTTGCGTATTTTACAAAACTTTTTCTTTTCATCGCTCGATCTCTAAATCCCCCTGCAGAATTTAAATAATGTTGGAAGCTTGATCGGTCAGGATCAAAGCTCACATTAACCGGATATAAAACCGCACCTTCCACACGAACAATATCATTCACTTCAGGGATAATTAGTCTATCTCCTTTTTTTAAGATATTATCAAATGCAGAACCCGGGTTTTCTAAAGCTCGGGTTAAATCAATTACAACTTCTTCTTTTTTACGGATGATAATTGCACCAGATACATAAGCATCAAAAGTTAGTCCTCCAGCTCGCTTGACAAGAGAAGAAATTCGTTCCCCTTTATTCGTTTTGGAATATTCCCCTGGATATTTCACTTCTCCAGATATGTACACATTCTCTTGTAATTCAAAGCTTGGGTTTTGTCTAAAAAACAATTGGTCATAGGGTTTAAGCATAAATGAATCTAAGGAAGCATCATTTTCCCAATCATTACTAATTTTAAGAATAAGCACATCTGTTTTTGTTTTCTTTCCTTCCCCTTCGGTAATTACCCGAGATAATTCAACATGATTTAAATCAGCACCATCAGTAGGTCCTCCTGCCAAATAAATGATATCTTTTAAACTTCTTCTACCAGTATAAATATATGCCCCGGATTTTCTTACTTCCCCTTTAACGGTTATATATTTCGTGTCTTTAAAATCTTCCGTGTAGAAAACTTTTAAGGCATCAAATTGTTGTAAAGCAATATTGGAGGAAGAATTATATCCTTCTTTAAGAATTGAAGAATAATCAACCGGAATATAATCTATTTCTAATAAATCATTTATCCTAAGAACATAAATTCTTTTATTATAAGCTTCTTTAGTAAGTCCGCCCGCTTTTTCCAATAAATCTGAAACTCGATCTCCCTTTTTAATTTGATAAATTCCTGGATAGGCTATTTCTCCCATGGCTTCTACTGAATTTTTTAAGGTATCCCGTATTCGCATGAATGTAATGCTATCTCCATCTCTTAATTCATAATCCAATCCTTTTTTATTAAGCTCCTCGAGATTTACCGTCATTACTTTTACTTCATTATCGCTATATCTACGAATTTGAACATTATGTAAAGAGGCATCAGGTTTGGCGCCTCCAGAATATTTTAATAAAGCTTGTAATTGTTCTGACCATCGCAATTCATATTGGGTTTCTCTTTTTACAGCACCTGCCAAAGAGACCACCTTTTTTTGAGTAGGAACAATAATAAAATCATTATTTCTTAAAAACATTTGATTAGGCAAGTCTCCATCAATTAAATATCCATATACATCCATGGAATCAATCGTTTTACCATCCCGTTTTAAATAAATTGTTCGGAGCGATCCAATTTCATTAGGGCCCCCTGCCAAATAAAGGGCATTAAATGCATTATGTAAAGCCGATAAATTATAACTCCCCGGTTGTACCACCTCTCCTACAACATTCACCCGTATGGTTCGTGCTTTTCCTATGGATACTTCAACGGAGGAGCCTTGCGCAATAATTCCTTCAAATTTTTCTTTAATTATTTCTTTTGCCTTTTTTAAAGGAGTACCCAATAAGCTAATTCTTCCAACGCCTTCAGGATAAATGGAACCATCTCGATCTAATTCGTATGAATTATAAAATTCAGCATTACCCCAAATCGTAACAATTATTTCATCACCCGGCCCTAAGGGATAATCCTGAGGAGGAACAATATTATCATCGGGAGCAAAGTTTACTGTTTTTTGAGAAAACATTTTTTGCCCAAAAATATTATCGAGGATGGTGTCTTTTCGAGTTAAAAAAGTTTCTTTTTCAATTCGTTTTTTTTCTAGTAAAAGAATTTTTTTCTTCCTCATCATTTCTAAGGTATCTGCTTCTGCTTTTAGCTTAGGGTCTTTTTCTTCATTCTTGTTTTTCCTGGAGGAATATCTTCTTCTATAGGGATCAGTGCTATCAAAGTATTCTTCATCCCCTTCTTCAAGATCGGTACTTAAGATATCCTCTTCTTCCTGTTTTTTATTAGAGTATTTCCCTTTACTTTCCAGAAAAAGTTTAACGTCAAAGTCTGGTTCTTTTTTTCTGCGGCTAAAAAAGTCGATTATCTCCTCATCTGAAACGCCTGCTTTTTTAAGTTGCAGAATTCTGCTTTTTAGACTTCTCGATTCCACTTCTTCATCCATAGGAAAATCATTTTCCATGTCGTTTCGCTGGGAGGAATCTTTTACAATAATTTGAGCGTTAAGGACTGGAGTTCCAATCAGGAGAAGTAAAATTAATCCCAACCCTCCTAGGGAAGGAGGTAGAATTAATAACTTTGTCCTGAGAATTTGGGCTAAAAAGGATTGTTGCCTGTAATTTTTCATGAATTCAAAAAGTAAAAATATCAATAATATGGCTAAAGTATCAATTGACATCAGTGGAGGAAAATTAAAAGCAGAAGATATTATTGTTGGAATTGATTTAGGCACTACCAATAGTTTGATAGCGTATATGGAAGATGGGGCACCCAAAACCATTTCGGATTTTGGTAAAGGAGCAGTGGTTCCTTCAGTTTTATACTTAACTCCGGAAGGTCAATGGTTAGTTGGAGAGGAGGCAAAACCCTATCTATTAATGGATGCCCTCAATACAGTTTATTCTATCAAACGATTAATTGGGAAATCTTTTTCAGAAGTAAAGGAGTTACAAAATTTTTTAGGATATCCTTTGAAGGAGGACTTACAATCCAACACAGCAAACCTTTCTATTCAAGATCGAGAATTCACCCCGATAGAATTATCTGCCTTAATCTTAAAAGAACTTAAATATCGTGCGGAACATCGTTTAAAAACGCCCATAAGCCAAGCCGTTATTACGGTTCCAGCTTATTTCAATGATGAGCAAAGAAACGCTACTCGAGCGGCAGGAGCCTTGGCGGGTTTAGAGGTTTTACGTATTGTGAATGAACCCACTGCCGCCGCATTAGCCTATGGAATAGGAGTTCATAACAGTGGAACAGAAACCATAGCGGTTTATGATTTTGGAGGAGGAACCTTTGATATTACTTTATTAAAAATAGAAGAGGGTGTTTTTGAAGTATTATCTACCCATGGAGATACTTTTTTAGGAGGGGATGATATTGACCAAAAAATCATTGAATACTGGTTAACACAAAACACCATTTCAATGAACACTATTCATGAGCATAAAGAATTGGGTCAGTTATTAAGAATTACAGCTGAGCGTGCAAAAAAGGAACTGGATAACACCGCTTCTTTTGAATTAGCCGAATTGAGTCCGGAATTCCCTATCCGAGTGTCGCTTACAAAAGTTGAACTTGAAAATCTAGCCCAACCACTCGTGAATAGAACCTTGCAGGCTTGTGAGCATGCATTGGCTGATGCAGGGCTTCAGGTTTCAGCCATAGACAAAGTTATTTTGGTAGGAGGTGCTACTCGTCTTCCCTTGGTTAAAAAAGAAGTTGCCTCCTTCTTTAAATTAGAGCCCTTTGACAAACTAAACCCAGATGAAGTAGTTGCGCTTGGGGCAGCAGTGCAGGCCGATATATTATCAGGAAACAGAAAAGATTTATTGTTATTGGATGTAACCCCTCTATCTCTTGGCATAGAAACGCTTGGAGGGGTTATGGATGTGTTGATACCTCGAAATAGTAAAATACCCTCCCGAATAGCCAGACAATACACCACTTCCAGAGATGGTCAGGTAAATTTTAAAATCAATATTTTTCAAGGAGAAAGAGAGTTGACCCAAGACAATCGAAGTTTAGGCTCTTTTGAATTAAGAGGAATTCCTGCCATGCCTGCAGGTATTCCTAAATTGGAAATTCGGTTTCTGTTGGATGCAGATGGAATATTAAAAGTGGAAGCCTCGGAGTTAAGAAGTGGGGTTCATCAAGAAATTAGCATTGTTCCTAAAAAAGGATTGTCTGATGAAGAGGTAGAGAAACAATTAATGGATTCGATTACCTATGCAAAACAGGATATGGAAGATCGAAAATGGATTGAACTCCGGGAAGAAGCCAAACAACTGGTATTGCATGCCAATCGGTTTTTATCTCAACATGAGGGATTGTTTGAGGAAACAGAAATGAAGGAAATGAAAAAGTTAATAGAAGACGTGAACCAATCAATGGAACAAAAAGTCCCATCAGAACTTCAAACTAAAATCGAAACCTTAAATCAGTTTAGCCAACCTTTTGCCGAGAAAGCAATGGATTCCGCAATTAAGAACGCGATCACTGGAAAAAAAATATAAATGATTAAAGTTGCCTGGCGACCAGAATACATCCTTCCATTGCCCCCTCAGCATAGATTTCCCATGGAAAAATATGCGCTTATACCCGAACAACTTATCTATGACGGTACTTTAACGCCAGAACATTTTTTTGCTCCCCAAGCGATGGAGGAGAAGCACGTTCTCCTGACGCATACCCAGGAGTATTGGAATCGCTTAAAGTCTTTAAACTTAACCCCACAAGAAGTAAGAAAAAATGGATTTCCGTTAAGCCCTGAATTGGTAGAGCGGGAGTTATTCATAAACCAAGGTACCCTGGATTGTTTTCAATTTGCGATAGAATCTGGAGTAGCTTTAAATGTAGCAGGAGGCACTCATCATGCTTATGCGCATGCAGGGGAAGGCTTTTGCATATTAAATGATTTTGCCTGCGCATTTAATGTTCTACTTGCTGAAAAAAAAATTAAACAAGGTTTAATAATTGACTTAGATGTGCATCAGGGAAATGGAACCGCAGCACTATTTAAGGGCAACTCCAAGGTTTTCACCTTTTCTATGCATGGAGAAAATAATTATCCTTTAAAAAAAGAAATATCAGATTTAGATATTCCGCTTCCAGATCAAATTCAAGATGCTGAATATTTAAAAATTCTTTCCTCAACCTTACCAACGCTCATAGATAGAATTAAACCTGATTTTATAGCCTATCTTGCTGGAGTGGATGTATTAGCGACTGATAAATTGGGACGTTTAGGGCTAAGTAAACAAGGCTGTTTGGAAAGGGATTATTGTGTTTTATCCATAGCGCACAAAAGTAATATTCCCCTAGCAATTGCTATGGGAGGGGGATATTCTCCCGAAATAAAAGACATTGTAAATGCGCATTGTAATACCTTTAGAATTGCTAGAGATTTATGGAATTAACTAGAATGTTTAGGGTATTCAGTAATTTTAATTTTTATTAGAACTTATGCCGTCAATTTCCACTAGAGGTTTGGCTATGCCTGCTTCTCCCATTCGAAAACTGGTACCATATGCTGAGGCTGCCAGAAAAAAAGGAACAAAAGTTTATCATTTAAATATTGGTCAACCCGATATCCCTACGCCTGAATCCTTTTTAGAGGCGATTCGCAATACGTCAATTAAAGTTTTAGAGTATAGTCATTCAGCAGGAAATGAATCTTACAGAAAGAAGTTGTTAGGCTATTATCAGAAGTTTAATATTCAATTTAAGCTCGAGGATATTATGATTACTACGGGAGGGTCTGAAGCGCTTCGTTTTGCTTTTATGGCTTGTTTAAATCCGGGAGACGAGGTAATTATTCCAGAACCTTTTTATGCAAACTATAATGGATTTGCGGTAGAGGCAGGAATTACCGTTGTTCCGGTTACCTCAACAATTGAATCAGGTTTTGCTTTGCCTTCCATTTCTGAATTTGAATCTTTAATTACCCCGAAAACAAAAGCCATCCTTATTTGTAACCCTGGAAACCCAACCGGAAAATTATATACTCTTCAAGAGTTGGAAGGATTAAGAGATCTGGTATTAAAAAACAACTTATATCTTTTTTCAGATGAAGTGTATAAAGAGTTTTGTTATGATGGAGCCTCCTTTCATTCAGTTTTTCATTTACCTGGATTAGAAGAAAACACAATTGTTTTAGATTCTATTTCAAAAAGATATTCTGCCTGTGGAGCAAGAATAGGGTGTTTGATTTCCAGAAATAGAGCGGTGATGGAATCGGCCTTAAAATTTGCTCAAGCCAGATTATCTCCTCCAACCTTTGAACAAATTGGAGCTGAGGCTGCTTTGGAAACACCCGATTCCTATTTTGAAGAAGTTAAGGAAGAATATACGCAAAGGAGAAACTTAGTGGTTCATGCGTTGAATCAAATGCCAGGAGTGTTTTGCCCTTTGCCTGGAGGAGCCTTTTATGCGGTAGTTAAATTACCAATCGACGATTCTGATGAGTTTTGTCAATGGTTACTGGAATCTTTCTCTTTTGAAGGAGCTACAGTTATGTTAGCACCAGCCTCTGGTTTTTATGCAACCCCCGGCATGGGAAAGCAAGAGGTTCGTTTAGCTTATGTTTTAAACCAAGAAGATCTTACCAAAGCAATGACTTGTTTGGCAGAAGGATTAAAAGCCTATGCGAGCTACAAAGCCAATGCTATTGTAAAATGAATGCTGCTTGATGATTTGTTCCACTTAAAAAACTGAAACTATATTCATGGAAATAAAAGTTTCGTTAAAAGAAAAACATAAAATCTGGAAACAGTAAATTCTCAGCTTGAAGTTGTTTTAAATTAGATTAAATAATAAAGTAACACGATGAAAATCGAACAGATTTACACCAAATGCCTGGCTCAGGGAGCCTACTATATCGCAGATTCCGGAGAAGCTATTATCATTGATCCGTTGCGGGAAATTCAACCCTATTTGGATAGAATTCAAAGCGATAAGGTTAAACTAAAATACATTTTCGAAACCCATTTCCATGCAGATTTTGTATCGGGTCATATTGATTTAGCAAATAAAACGGGAGCTCAAATTATTTATGGTCCTATGGCAACCGCTGCATTTGAACTTACATCGGCTAACGATGGACAAGTATTTTCTGTTGGCAGATTAACGATTACCGTTTTACATACTCCCGGGCATACCTTAGAAAGTAGTTGTTTTTTACTAAGAAATGAAAATGGAAAACCCATAGCTTTATTTTCTGGGGATACTTTGTTTTTAGGAGATGTGGGTCGCCCAGACCTTGCTCAAAAAGCAGCTCATATGACTCAAGCTCAACTTGCCGGTATGTTGTATGAAAGCATTCAAACTAAAATTTTGCCTTTGCCAAATGACATTTTGATTTATCCCGGCCATGGTGCTGGAAGTGCCTGTGGTAAAAACATGATGACAGAAACCGTAGATACCTTAGGCCATCAAAGAATGTTTAATTATGCTTTACAACAACCCAACAAAAAAGCCTTTGTTTCTGCAGTGTTAGATGGACTTCTTCCCCCTCCTGGATATTTCGGAAATAATGTGAAGATGAATAAACAAGGATATGATGCTTTTGAAAAAGTTATGCAAAAAGGACTTCATCCTTTATCCCCAATGGAATTTGATAATGAGGCAAAGCAAGCAGGAATAGTAATTTTGGATACGCGGGATAGTAATTCCTTTTCAAAAGGTTTTGTGCCGGGCTCAATTAATATTGGCCTTAGTGGTGAATTCGCACCATGGGTTGGAGCAATTTTGGTTGATACTCTTCAACCGATAATTTTAGTTTGTGAGGATGGAAAAGAAGAAGAAACCATCACTCGATTGAGTCGTGTTGGATTTGATCAAGTGAAAGGCTATTTGTTAGGAGGAATACCGAGTTGGATTGAAGCTGGGAAACCAATTGAAAAAGTTCATCGCATTTCTGCAGAGGAATTTGAAGCTGAATTTAATCCTAATCTTTCTAAAGTGTGGGATGTAAGAAAAGAAAGTGAATATTCTGCAGATCATATTCCCAATGCTTTCAATAAGCCACTTGCTTATATCAAGGACTGGGCTAAGGAAGTTCCTAAAGAAGATCATTTTTATATCCATTGTGCTGGAGGGTATAGAAGTATGATTGCTGCTTCAATACTTACCGCTCAAGGAATAATAAACTTTAGTGAAATTGAAGGCGGATTTAATTCAATTTCTAACACGCAAATCCCGAGAATCGCTGCACTAGCAGCAGCAGTTCAAGGATAAACAATTTTAGTCTTTAATAAATACACGCTGAATCCTAGGCGATAGTCCAGATAGTATTTCATATGGGATTGTTCCAGCCCATTCAGATATTTTTGAGATAGGGATATGTTCTGAATGCTGTGATCCAATTAATACAACCCCATCCCCTTCCCTTGCTTCAGGGATATCTGAAATATCCACCATTAATAAATCCATACAAATCGTTCCGGCGATAGGTGCTTTCTTTCCTTGAATCAAAACATATCCTTTTCCCCAAGATAAGGATCGAGGAATACCATCAGCATAACCAATGGGGATGGTAGCAATTCGGCTTTCTTTTTTCGCAATAAACTTTCGATTGTATCCTACACTTTCTCCAACAGATAAAACATGGATTTGTCGGATGACAGAACTTAAAGTGCCAATTTCTTCTAATTGTAATTTGTTTTCCTCCACCGGAGATATTCCGTATAGACCTATTCCCATCCGAACCAAGTTGGATCTTTCATCCAGTTTGCGGACTAAGCCAGCTGTGTTTTGAGTATGAACATATAAGTCTGGAAAGCATTCTAAAAAGGGGGTTGCAAAATCATGTAATAACTTAATTTGCTTTTGAGTAAAGGGGTCGTCAATATGAGATTCTGCCGATGCTAAATGCGTGAAAATGGAAGCGATTTTTAAATGAGGATATTGATTTACCCATTGTAATAACTTCAACTTTTCGGAGGGTAAAAACCCAAGGCGACACATTCCAGTATCTACTTCAATATGAATCGGAGGAATGGAAGTTGGTTCTTTATAGTTTTCTATTTGGAGACTCTCCAGACTACTAATTACCGGTTCTAATTTCCATTGCGACAATCGGAAGGGATGATAAAGATCAGGACTCATTACCATTATTGGGGTTTGAATCCCTTTTTCTCTAAGTAGTATTCCTTCCGCCGTAAAGGCTACAGCTAAATATTCTAGCCCTTCCATGGCTAGAGTATTCGCTACTTCCCAGGTTCCAGTTCCATAGGCAGAAGCTTTTACCATTGCCATGACCGCTTTATCTTTCGAATGTGCCCTGAGTTTCCGATAATTTCGAACCAACGCAGATAAATTTATGGTGAATTGCGTGCCTTGGGTATTGCGGGTTAGGAAGGGAATGATTTGTTCTAATTCAAATCGACGAGCTCCTTTTAACAATAGAGTACTATTATTAAAAAGTGTTAAATCAAAGTTGCTCAATAAGGTTTTAACATCAGGCCAACATCTAATTCCTGAGGGTAAGGTAAGTCGAGAAAACACAGGGCCGATAAGGTGAATTCGTTCGGCACCAAATCTTTGGATTGCTTCCTCAACTAATTTGTATTGTAAGTCTTCAGTTTCTTTTCCTTGTGCCTCGAGGTCTGTTATAATAAGTGATTTATAGTTCTGACTTTTGTCAGCCGATAATAACTCAAAGGAATTATGAATAGAGTCTGCATCGGCAGTATAGGCATCATTGATAATGGTAAGATTTGGGGTGTCGGTAATAAACTCAGTTCGCATATGAACTGGCTTTAAATTCGCCACCTTTGAAGGCAGTTGTGCAAGGGGAACGCCAGCATCAATTGCAATTAGTAAGGCAAGCCACACATTTTCTAAAGAGGCTCGATCTCGCATATTTAATACAAACGGATATCCCTCAATTTTAAATGACCAACCTTCTGTTGTGCTTCTTAAATCTTGAACTTCCCAATTATCATGCTTTTCAATTCCAATTGTAATGCATTCGATGGTTTGACCAATTACATATTGTTTTTGACTCCCTAAAGTCAATATTCGCTTTACGCTTTTTCCAAGAATTAATTTTTCGGATAACTTTTGATTGAAATTCATAAAGTTTTCCCCGTGGGCACTTCCCATCCGAGTTAATACCATATAATCTGGCTCAATCATGGATTCTAAGCTGGACATTTCACCCGGCATAGATATCCCCGCTTCTATTAATGCTATATCCTTTGTTGCTTCTAGTTGCAGTAAAGAAAGTGCGACGCCTAATTGACTATTATAACTTCCAGGACTTGCTACGACAGTAAACGTTTGAGTTAATAATTGTGAAGCCCATTCCTTAACAATGGTTTTTCCATTGCTACCTGTTATTGCATAAATAGGATGTTGATAGGCTTTGCGATATTGATAGGCAAAATCTTGTAAGGCCTTCAGCGTGTCTGGAACCCATAAATAATTTATCTCTTCTCTTTCGGGAGGTGTACTAATCCAGAAATGGCGAACCCCTTTAGAATAGGCACTTTCGATAAAAGCATGACCATCTCTATGAGTTGTTTTAATTGCTAAAAAAATACTGTTTTGAGGGTCATTAATTTGCCTAGAATCAAAAATGATTTTTTTAAGTCGAACAGATGTATCGTGTCCGGATAATTCTCCGTACCCAATTTTTCTTTGAATCTCATTCAGACTAAACATACTACAAAGGTAGTTTTCTACTAAAATAAAACTGGTATTTACTTACTAAGTTTTGATTGTATATTTATTCTAATCTTTAGGTAAGATGAACAGATCAATTATTAAAAATAAACTTGAAAGATATTGTGCATTGCAAGACCGATGTTTTCAAGAGGTTCGAAATAAAATGAGACAGTTAGACTGTCCTGTTGAGTGGGAGGAAGAGATAAAAAATGATTTAATAGAAAATAACTATTTAGATGAAAATCGATTTGCTAAAGCATTTGTAAGAGGTCATTTCAGAATAAAAGGTTGGGGCAAATTAAAAATCAATAGTGCCCTTTTGCAAAAAGGAATATCAATAGAAAATATAAATTCGGCATTTAAAACTGAAATAGGGGAAGAAGAATATTTTGATAAACTTATTCAAATTGCTCAAAAAAAAATCACTCAAACTTCTGGCAAGGAATTGTCACCGGATAGTTTATCTTTATTAATCAGATATCTCCAACAAAAAGGATATGAATTGGAAATAATTATTTCTGCAATTAAAGTATTAGAAACTGTATGAATTAATTTTCAATAAGATTAAATTGGTGGATAAAGCAAGTATTTAATACGCGTGGTATTTATTTACTTTGAATTTATGAAAGGACTGAAACTTTTAGGAATAAGTTTACTGATAATTGCATTAGTTTCAGTTGGATGTGGATCGGGTAAAAAACGAAAATCTCACAAAAAACAAAAAAGCAAAGGCAAAAAAGAAATTGTTCAACAACCCCATAACGATACCGCCACCCACACAACTTCAGTTGATAAGCCATTAAAAAAAGTAACCAAACCCAATCCCCAAATAGAAAAGGTTATTAATACCGCACAGTCTTATATTGGGGTGCCGTATAGATTTGGCGGGACCACAAGAAATGGATTGGATTGCTCAGGCTTAGTAATGTTGTCATATCAGGCAATCAATATTAAACTTCCTAGAAATTCAAAAGAAATGTCAGAGGTCGGTAAACCGGTAAAAGAATCAGAATTATTACCGGGTGATTTGGTGTTTTTTTCTAAATCCTATAGCACAGTAATTAGCCACACTGGACTGATTGTTGAAGCCTCTCCTCAATCGGCTAAGTTTATACATTCCTCTACTAGTAAAGGAGTTAGAATTGATGACCTCAATAGCAGTTATTGGCATCCTCTATTTAAAAGTGCAAGACGAATAGTTTATTGATGAGATAATATTTACTATACTTTGTTAGAATTAATTTGAAAACGATAACTTCACATATTATAATTTATTAAACCTTGTTAACTTTAAGGTATGCAAAAGTGGATCTATTGGATCTTTTCCTTGCTTGTTTTCTCTTCAGTTTATGGTCAAATGCCTGGGCCGGGTGTTAAGATTAAAGAACTTCCCCCAAGTCCAGAGCAACGAATCCTTAAGTATTTAATCGATACTCTTTTTACACCTGAACTTTTAGCTAAGGATACATGTGAGAAATTGTTGTTTCAAGAAGATAATCGATTTGCGGTTTATGATTCCTCATGGCATTTACCAGAACCCTTAATGATTTACCGATTTGGAGGAAAAAAACCTAACGCTGAGGAATTAATGGTGCTTACGGATAAGCAGCCAATTGCGATTACAGAAAGAGAAGGCTTGTTGTTCGAAGATTTTACCATTCGAAAAACCGAATTAACCTATTTAAGTGAAGATTTTAGAGAAGGGTATTATTTTATCCGGTTTTCTCAGCCTATGGAATATTTAGGTTCTTTATTTTTTGATGTATCCATTAAAGAAAAACCAGAACAAGCTGGAATTAACATATTATTTAGCTTCAGTTTAAAAAACAATAAAATTTTAGGCTGGCAAGTATATTCTGACTGCCGCAATAAAGAAAAATAAAAAACCCTCTCTCTTAACTATATTATTGAGAGAGAGGGTAATTAAATAATTTACAAACTGGAATGAGAAGCTAATACCAATTCAACATTTTTGGCAATCACTTCTCCCTTTTCATTTCTATCTAAAGTAAAACGAACCGCATCTCCTTCTCTGAGTTCTGTAAACTCAGCATTGTTTAAAGAAGAGAAATGAAAGAACAGATTATTAGGTGGATATTTAATAAATCCATATCCAGCTTTGAGGCTATGGATAAATGAAGATTCTTTTTCTCCATGCAACAAATAGGCAGGAGTGTCATCGTCTTCTAAATTTTCATTTCCATTATTATCCATGGTTCCTTCCTGACCTTCCACTCCAGCTTCTTGATATCTAAACCGGTTGGGATTGGGGGGAACAAATAAATTATTGATGATTAAATCGTTTTTGCTGAGCCTGTTTTCAATGATTTCATGCATAGAAACAGGATAGGTTACTTCTTCTAGAAGGTCCTGAGAAGTACGCGTAACGATGCGTTGCCCATCATCATTGGTAAATTCAAAATCCCAACTTAACACCATTACTCTAGTACCTAAGGTATTGAGTTTGCGAATCAAAGGCACATAATCTCCATCAGAGGTTAACAAAACAATTACATTGAATTGTTTATGAAAAGCAAGTTCATATGCCTCTAGTGCTAGCCAAACATCTATGCCTTTTTCATGGCGATAACCACCTCCATGATGATGTTTTAATGGCAAATAATGGGTTACAACTCCTTCATTCATCAGGATGTCATCAAACACTCGGTCATAATATAATTGATTACCTTTTTGACTTGCCTCCTGTGCATTTAATCGCCCTCTGAAAAAATGAGCATCTACAATTTGGCAATGTCGTACATCTTGCCCGCATTCAGAGGCAACTTGATGACGAATAAAATGATGTAATCCTGAAATACTGAGACGACTGCGGCGTGTATGAACGAAATTATAATAGTTGCTTACGTGCAAATAATAATTTCCATCATAAAATACTCCGATCCTGGTTAGACCGTCATTTTGCAAAGGTTTTAACATGTGTATGGAATAATTAATTTAAAATAAGAAAGGTTTAAGTTGATATAACAGTTAAGTTCGGGTGAACGTGCCTTTTCAAGCGACTAAATAACCATTTGAATAATTTAAACGAAAGGAAAGTTGAAAAAGTGAAGTCGTGCGAATAGCTTTTCCATGAAAAAATTCAGACTATAAATGAATATATCGATTTCCGGTGGCCCCCAAGGCCGCCTCTTTTACTGCTTCAGTATAAGTTGGGTGTGCATGGGAGAACATCGCCAAGTCTTCTGCCGAAGCCCTGAACTCCAATGCCACTACCGCCTCAGCAATAATATCTGCCATTCTTGCTCCAATTCCATGAACCCCTAATAGTTCATCGGTTTCTGCATCAGCAATTACTTTTACGAATCCTTCAGTATCCATAGAAGCTCGCGCTCTGCCTAGTGCTTTAAATGGAAAAGTTCCTGTTTTAAATTTTATTCCTTTTCCTTTTAGTTCCTCTTCCGTATATCCAACGCCGGCCACCTCAGGCCAGGTATATACAACATTAGGAATACAGTGATATTGAATATGAGGTTTTTGGCCAGCAATTTTTTCTGCAACAAATACGCCTTCATCAGAAGCTTTGTGTGCTAACATCGCGCCTCTAACTACGTCCCCAATGGCATAAATCCCTTTAACATCTGTTTCCAGTGATTCATTTACCGGAATTCTGCCTCTTTCATCTACCGAAACCTTAATATTCTCTAACCCTAAATCTTGAGTGTAAGGTCTTCGTCCAACACTTACCAAACAATAGTCCCCCGTTAATTCTAATTTCTTACCCTCAGTACTTTCCGCAGTTACTATGACTTCTTTTTTCTTGACTTCTGCTGAAGTTACCTTATGATGGAAATAAAACTCAAATCCCAATTGGGTTTTTAAAATCTTTTGTAATTCTTTTCCCAATGATTTATCCATAGAAGGGATAAGTCCCTCGGTATATTCTACCACACTTACTTTGGCGCCGAGCCGGGCATATACAGAACCTAGCTCTAATCCAATTACGCCTCCCCCAATAATAATTAAATGCTTTGGTACTTCTGGAAGGTTTAATGCCTCTGTTGAAGTAATTATTCTGGTTTTATCTAGCGTAACCCCTGGTAAACTAATCGGCTTAGAGCCAGTGGCAATAATTACTTTTTCTGCAGTTAGGGTTTGAGCTTCACCTAAGGAGTTGGTTACTTTAATTTCTTTGTTGTTGATAAAAGATCCAGTTCCTGTAAACACTTGGATTTTATTTTTTTTCATCAAAAAACTTACTCCATCACAGGTGGATTTTACCACCTCATTTTTTCTTTGAATCATTTTGGCTAAATCCAATTGCAGTTTTCCGGTTTCTATTCCTTGAGCTGAAAATTGGTGTAGTGCTTGATGATAATGCTCAGATGAATCTAATAATGCTTTGGATGGGATACATCCTACATTTAAACAAGTACCCCCTAGGGTAGAATATTTTTCAATTATAGCAGTTTTAAGCCCCAATTGAGCACATCTAATAGCGGCTACATATCCTCCAGGACCAGAGCCAATTACTACTACCTGAAATTGTGAATCTGCCATTTTTATAGTTTGATGAGATTCTTATAGAACATGCTTATAAAAAACTGCACAAAGGTACGGTTTTGTTTTAAATTAAAGATTAACCCTACCTTTTATTATTGGTATTTAAAAATGAGCTTTTACATAGAATGTTTCTAAATTTCTATTCCTGACCTGGAATTTTTGTTCCTGTGGGAATGCAACCTAATTTTGAGGTGTTCCATGTTATATTAAATTTATAAAAATGAGTTGGTTTACAGATACGATGCAATCCTCAATTGGAAAGAAATGGGTAATGGCGCTTACTGGGCTTTTTTTAATAACCTTTCTGATTGTCCATCTAATTGGAAATCTTCAATTATTAAAAACCGAAGGAGACGCATTTAATCTTTATGCTGCTTTTATGACCACTAACCCATTAATAAAAACCACCTCATACCTATTATATGCGTCCATTTTGATCCATGCGATTTATGGACTTTGGTTGACTCAGTTAAATCGGAAGGCAAGACCCATTCGATATGCAGTGACCAATCCTGGAGCGAACAGCTCTTGGTCATCTCGTAACATGGGCATATTGGGTACAATAATCTTATTGTTTATTGTGATTCATATGCGAAGCTTTTGGTATACAATGCATTTTGGGGAAATTGGCAAAGTGATGATTGATGGACAAGAGTATAAGGATTTATATACAGTTACTAAAACCGCTTTTGCTAGTGAAGGATATGTATTGTTCTATGTGATAGCTATGGCTGCCATTGCATTTCATTTGGTTCATGGATTTCAAAGTGCATTTCAAACTATGGGATGGAATCATCCTAAATATTCTCCTGTTGTAAAAGCTGCTGGATTAGGAATAGCGATTATTATTCCCGCTCTATTTGCTTTTATTCCTGTTTACATGCTTCTGAATAAATAATCTCCCTTTCTTTAAATATATGAAACTGGATGCCAAAATTCCGTCAGGATCAATTTCAGAAAAATGGTCTAAACATAAGTTTAACCTGAAGCTGGTTAATCCTGCCAATAAACGGAAGTTTGAAATTATTGTCGTAGGTTCTGGTCTTGCGGGTGCTTCTGCTGCTGCAACTTTAGCTGAGTTAGGGTATAAAGTAAAATGTTTTTGTTTTCAAGATAGCCCTCGCCGTGCGCATAGTATTGCTGCTCAAGGGGGGATAAATGCTGCCAAAAACTATCCTAATGATGGTGACTCAGTTTATCGCCTTTTTTATGATACCATTAAAGGAGGAGATTACAGAGCACGTGAAGCAAATGTTCATCGTCTTGCTGAAGTGAGTGTGAATATTATTGATCAATGTGTTGCACAAGGCGTTCCCTTTGCACGTGAATATGGAGGACATTTAGATAATCGTTCTTTTGGTGGAGCGCAAGTATCTCGTACTTTTTATTCTCGTGGAATGACTGGGCAACAGTTGTTATTGGGAGCCTATTCAGCACTATCCCGCCAAATAGGGTTGGGAAATGTTCAAATGTTTTCCAGAACGGAAATGTTAGATGTGGTTTTGGTAGAAGGGCAAACCCGTGGAATTATAACTCGAAATTTAGTAACAGGAGCCATAGAACGACATGCAGCACATGCTGTTTGTTTGGCAACGGGTGGATATGGAAATGTGTTTTATCTATCCACCAATGCAAGGGGTTCCAATGTTACAGCAACTTGGAGAGCACATAAAAAAGGAGCTCTTTTTGGTAATCCTTGCTTTACCCAAATTCACCCAACCTGTATTCCAGTCTCAGGAGATCATCAGTCTAAACTTACTTTGATGTCAGAATCTCTGAGAAATGATGGAAGGGTTTGGGTTCCTAAAACTAAAGGAGATAATAGAAGACCAGAAGATATTCCAGAAGCAGAAAGGGATTATTACTTAGAGAGAATTTATCCTTCTTTTGGGAATCTTGTACCCCGGGATGTGGCCTCCAGAAAAGCAAAAGAAATGTGTGATGCGGGTCGTGGAGTTGGCGCTAGTGGGTTGGCTGTCTTTTTAGATTTCGGAGAAGCAATCAATCGCTTAGGAGAAAAAGCAGTAAAACAGAAATATGGAAACCTGTTTGATATGTACCAACAAATCACAGGAGAAAATCCATATAAAACGCCCATGCGTATTTACCCTGCAGTGCATTATACAATGGGTGGCTTATGGGTGGATTATAATTTAATGACTACAATTCCAGGGTTGTATGCTTTAGGGGAAGCCAACTTCTCCGATCATGGAGCTAATCGTTTAGGTGCATCTGCTTTAATGCAAGGTCTTGCCGATGGATATTTTGTAATCCCTTACACAATTGGCGATTATCTTGCATCCTCCAATTTGCCAATCGTAAAAACGGATCATCCTGCCTTTGTTGAAGCTGAAAACCAGGTAAAAGATCGTATCCATAAATTACTTTCTATTAAAGGAAAACTAACCGTAAATGAGATTCATCGGCAGTTAGGAAAAATCATGTGGGATTATTGTGGGATGGCGAGAAGCGCAGAAGGCCTAACACATGCACGTAAATTAATTCAGGATTTAAAACAAGACTTCTGGACAAACGTGAATGTTCCCGGGTCAGATGCAGATTTAAATCAAGCACTTGAACACGCTGGTCGTTTAGCTGATTTTCTGGAACTCGGAGAGTTGATGGTAGTGGATGCCTTAGAACGAAATGAATCTTGTGGAGGGCATTTCAGAACGGAATACCAAACGCCTGAAAATGAGGCTTTACGGGACGATGATAATTATTGTTATGTCGCTGCTTGGGAATACCAAGGCGACAACCAACCAGAAGTTCTACATAAAGAAGCACTGGTTTTTGAAAATGTTAAACTGACACAAAGAAGTTATAAATAATGAAAGGGTCGATGAAACTTACGCTTAAAGTGTGGCGCCAGAAGAATACCCAATCTTATGGTCGTTTGGAGACATACAAGATTTCCAATATATCTCCGGATATGTCTTTTCTTGAAATGATGGATGTTCTGAATGAAGAACTTATCCGAAAGGGAGAAGAACCTGTGGCATTCGACCATGATTGCCGAGAAGGGGTATGTGGAATGTGCAGCATGTACATTAACGGAAGGGCACACGGCCCTAAATCAGGTACTACCAATTGCATATGCGAAGCTTTAAAGATGGGGACACTATCGTAGTAGAACCTTGGAGAGCAAAAGCTTTTCCTGTATTAAGGGATTTGGTCGTAAATAGATCTGCCTTTGACAGGATTATTCAAAAAGGTGGATTCATTTCAGTAGATACAGGTTCCGCGCCGGATGCTAATATTATTCCTGTACCTAAACCGATGGCCGAAAAGGCTATGGATGCTGCTGCCTGTATTGGTTGTGGGGCTTGTGTGGCAGCCTGCAAAAATGCATCTGCCATGTTGTTTGTTAGTGCTAAAATATCACAATTAAGTCTGTTACCTCAAGGGAAAGTGGAGGCGTCTGCACGTGTTCAGAAGATGGTAGCACAGATGGATGCAGAAGGATTTGGAAATTGTACTAATACCGGAGCCTGTTCCGCTGAATGTCCAAAGGAAATATCTCAAGAAAATATAGCCAGAATGAACCGTGAGTTTATGATCGCAAAACTAACTTCAAATATAGAGGTATAAAAATTTAATACCTTCTAACATTGAAAACCCTAAGCACAGGCTTAGGGTTTTTGGTTTCTTAAATAGTAGCGATTACTTTCAACTCTATCGCAATGGGAGTTGGTAAACTTAAAATTTCTAATGTGGTTCTACAGGGTTGATTTGTTTTAAAATATTCCGCATATAAGCGGTTATAAATAGGAAAATCTGCTTTCATGTGGGTGAGAAAAACAGTTACATCTATTATTTGATCCCAACTCGAACCAGCCTCCTCTACGATATATCGTACATTTCTAAATACAGAATGGCATTGCGCTTCTATGTCATAGGAAATTACTTCCCCTTGTTCATTCAGGGTTACCCCTGGAATAACACTTGTCCCACGCTCTCGGGGACCCACACCAGACAAAAACAATAAATTTCCAACCCTGCGTGCATGCGGATAACTGCCAACAGGTTCAGGCGCTTTTGAAGAGTTAAGGATAGATTCTGACATATTCAAAGTTAGAACTTTTGATATTTATCTTTCAACTTAACAGATAAATTAAAAAAGAGACATACCCAAACTTTTTTGTTCAGGCAGTCTCCACTTTTCCGCTGTACGGAAGTTCAAATAGGGCTAT
Source organism: Sphingobacteriia bacterium (assembly GCA_009924095.1). Lineage (GTDB taxonomy): Bacteria > Bacteroidota > Bacteroidia > J057 > RFSG01 > RFSG01. The sequence continues at coordinate 1,725 of RFSG01000001.1, read as the reverse complement.
TCAGCCCACTCTTACTAACACCTTAATTGAAAATATTGGTCAGGTAATCTTTTAATAAATTCTCCATTGGTTTCGAGTTGGCAATTTTTTACCCTTTTCGCTCAAACTCAATTCGAATTTCTCTTTTATCATATTCCCCGAGTTTATTTATTCTTTGATTTTTGTCCTTTTCATTGCGAAAGGGTAAATAGGTAATATTATATAAATCATTTGCCAGAATCCCATCGGATAAATACACATGTATACCATCTCCTACATTAGGAATTTCTATTTTATCCCATTCAATATATCCAGCCTCTTCTTTTGAAGGAATTCCCCAAAAGGCTTTTAAACGCTGAATACTACTATCTCCATTTTAATGAAGTGGAATAAAAAATCTAAAAGTATCATCTACAGTATATCTCAAATGTACTCTGACCATGTTTTTTGGGGCATACCCACTACCTACTAATAATAGCCAAATGGCTATTAAGCCTACTTTTTTCATGATAACTTATTTAAAGGTTAAGTTGACCAAGTAAGGATTTCGTGAGAATCAGAAAATCTTTCTTAGTCTATTCTTTCACAGGTAAAAACACAAAAACAATTATATATTCAACTTTCAATTCGATTATCTTTTGGGATTAGAACTGAATCCTTGTTATTTTGGGCATCTAAACCAGCTGTAAATTATGAATGAATGGGTAACGATGGTTTTGGCGATATTACAGGCTTTGAATCCACCTGCTAGCGATAGTCCTTATGCACGATATTATCACCATTATTATCAGGCACAAACCCTCCATTATGTAGACTCTTCTTTTACGGAAGCGATGGTGCAGTATGACAGTGCCTTTGATTGTGCACCTGGTTTTCGATATCATTTTCTGGAAGCAGGGCAATGTGCTTTGTTAGATTGTAATTATAGAAAGTTTGACGACTATATAACCCAAGGAACCAAAGTAGGATTGACCCTTGGGTATTCTAAAGAGGTCTTGCTCCTTAAAGGCGATTCCGCCTGGCTTAAGTATCAAGAAGCAACGCATAATATACGCAGAGGCTTTGAAGGATTTTATAAAGAGGGATCAAACACCCTAAAACTTTCCTATTTAAAAACTCAATTGAATTTGGATCGGATTATTACCCGACATCATCGAATCCGTTGGATTGGAGGAAATCGTGGGAGATCCAAACGTTTGAATAAGTTTACCCAGCAAGTATATACTCGTCATTGGCCAGGAATTAGAGAGGTGGGAGACCATTATCCTCCTGATTTATCCAATCGTAAATATGAAGACTTCTTATATTTCTATTTGGTTCATCCTAAAATAGTAATGAAAAATCTAGATTCTTTAGCTTATGCCATGGCGTCCAGCTTAGAAACAGGGGGCATGTATCCCCATACCTTTCCGCAATGGATAGACCGATTCTTAGCGTACAATCAACAACCTCAATTGTTTGGCACTTTGGCAATTGGCGACCTGCCCGAGGTACCGTCCCAATATGATTATTATATGTACCCAGTTTATGATTTAGCCATTGCCGAACAACTTCGAAAAAAATTCTATTTAGCACCCTTGAATCAGTATATGCAATTGAGAGGATTATCTTTTCAACCTGATTTACAGGTAAAGATTACACCCCGTAAGCCTAAAGCTAAATAATTCTTTTCCTGCTAAATCAAGTCAATACAAGCATACCCTTTATAGCCATTACTTTTATCTATTTCTATGAGTATCCGGATTA